>JBMCUM010000016.1:0-15546 GCA_048622595.1 Planctomycetota bacterium
GGACGTCCCAGGACAGCGTCAGGTCCGCCTCGTCGGCGCCGAGGTTCTGGACCAGCGCGAACAGCCGCACCTGCCCGTCGTCCGTCTCGGCAAAGGCGTTTCCGGCCCGGCCGGTGTACAGCGCGACGTGGCGAGCCCCGGCGTGGCGGGCGGGGACGACGGCGGCGAGGTGGTCCAGGTGGACCGCACCGGCTGCGGCTCCTGCCGCCTCGATGATCAGCGCCTCCAGCCGCCACGGCCCCCCGGTCTGCTCCTGCGCCGGCGCCAGGTCGATCCCATGCGGCTTCCAGCCGTCGCCGGCGGCAAGCTGGATCGGCGCCAGGCGTTGGGCGGCTCGCAACCGCCCGGCCTGGCCGGAGACCACCGGCGTGATCGACGCGTCACAATCGGTGCGGGCATGCAGCACGAGGGACCGAGCGCCCGGCGGGATGGACCGGGGTATCGCGATCCGGCAGCTCCGGGTCCGGACGCCGTCGAGCTTCTCCACCGACACCTTCAGCGAGCTCGCGCCGCGGAACGGCGCATCGGCGGAGAGCCCGACGGACAGCCCCCTCGCGTCCTGCGCCTCGGCCGAGAAGGACGCCGCGTGCTCGAACGGCGCCATCACCAGCCGGACCGTCTCCTGCGGCCGCTCGGCGCGGGCGTTGCCCGCCGCGGCGAGCGTCAGCGCCGCCGCGGCGGCCCATGCGATCCGGATGCGCCGCGTTGTCGGTCTCTTGGCGTAGTACAAGGCGTTAATCCTCAATGCGTCATCAGGTAGACGCAGATGTTGAAGCCCCACTCGAACATCTTGTTGCGGTTCTGGTCCGGCCCGTGGACCGGCTTGCCCAGCGGGTGGGCGCTGGTCGGCGGGGAGCGGACCTCCCACGCGCATCCGATGTCGTCGTGGATCAGCAGCACGCCGATGCGGTCGTTGATGAGCATCACCTGGGGAGGCAGGTGGTGCAGCCCGGGGTCCTTACCGAACGTGTAGAGGATCCGGTAGAGCTCCCCGAACCGCTCGTGGTCGGCGGTGACGCTGATCAGCTCCTTGCCCGGGAACAGCGACCGGATCTCGCTGATGAAGGAAGGGAAGAACCCCCCGGCGCCCAGGGCGCAGTCGTCGGCGAACACCCGCCCGCCGCGCTGAAGGTACTTCTTGAGGTTCTCGCGCTCCAGCTTGGTGAAGGCGAACGAGTTGTGCGCGGTGATGTACAGCAGCGGCCAGCGGAAGATCTCCGGGTCCGACAGCTCCAGCGGCTCGTCGATGTGCTGCCCCCGCATCCGCAGCGCCTTGCGGAACTGGTACAGGAAGTGCGGCAGCGCGCTGGGGTCCGGGTTCCAGTCCGAATTGAACTTCACGTGCCGCATCACGAACGCGTCGATCAGCTTCTCCTCGGCCGTCTCCTCCCGAAGCAGGTCGTCGGCCTCCGACTTCTTGCGGACGGTCCGGCTGCCCGCCTCGTCGGGAGGAAACAGGGTGTTGAATGACTGCGACCGGGCCGTGCCCGCCCACACACACACCGCCGTCACAACCGCCGTCGTCCTCAGCAGGTCCGTCATCGATTTGCCTTCACTGCGCTGGAATACCCGGAGAATCCCTCGCGGAACCGCTGGGGGATGTGTCCCTCGGCGATGTCGGAGACGCCCTCGCCGACGGCGCGGGGCTTCTCGCCGGGCATCTCCACCAGCTTCGGGCGCAACCCGCGGATCCCGCCCGAGCCCTTCTGTTTGTCCGCCAGCAGCCCGCGGAAGCTCACCGGCCAGCGGTCCTCGTCCTCGATCTCGCTCCACGTCTTGAGCTCCTCGGCCACAACGACCAGGCGCAGCTTGCGCGACCGGGCGACCTTGGGTCCGGTCTCGTTGTCGGCGTCGGCGACCTCGATCCAGTAGGTCACGACCTCGCCCACCTGGAGGTTCAGCCCGCCGAACCCGCAGGGAAACTCCATCTTGACCAGTCGACGCGGCGACGACAGCAGGTGCTCCTTCCGGCGCAGCCCGGGGTCGCGCTGCTTGTCGACGCGGATGTCCTCCAGCTTGCTCACCTCGTACATCAACCGCACCGCGGCGGCGCCGTAGTCGTCCTTGGCCTCGAGGTTCACGGCCACGCCGCGGGCCTGCTCGGCGGTCAGCAGCAGCTCGTCCGGCGAGTCGACCGTCACCTCCGGCGGTCGGTCGGGGATGGACTCGATGCTGCGCCGGAAATCGTCCTGGATCGCGAAGCGGTGTCGGTCCGTCAGCTCCAGGGCGTACGCGCCGTCGTCCGTGACCAGGAACCGCGTCGTCGCCCGCCGCCCGTGCGTCCGCGCGGCGACCCGCTTGCCGTATACCTCGAAGACCGCGCTGCCCAGCGGCTTGTCGGCCACGACGGTCACCTCCGCCTCGGTCATGTGCAGGACGCGCAGGTTCCCGTCACAGGCGGGGATGAACTCCGGCTTCATCCGCGTGTAGCGCGGGAAGCGGTAGCGGACCTGGACGGTCTCGATGCGCGGGTAGTCCGTCGCCTCGATCGTCACCAGCGGCGTTTTCTCCGGACCCAGGGAGAGGTACAGCTCGGTGTCCTCGGCGACGTTCTTCAGCGTCACCGCGTCGCGGTCGGCGGACATCGTGGTCACGGAGAAGGACTCCTCACCCGCGCCGCGGCGGTGGAGCTTCAACGGCGCCGGGACGCTGGAGGCGGCGTCCACCGACAGCGTCACGTCGCTTCCGGCGATGGCGGCCGCGGCGACCGGCTCGGCCTGGCCCGACAGGACGTGGACCGTGTCGCTCTCCACCACGCGCGCCCGGAGCGTCACGGTCGCCCGCGCCAGGCGCATCTCGTGGGCGATGTTCGCGAACCGTCCCAGACCGGCCAGAACGCCGTCGGGGTCGGCGGCGGTGATCGCCGCGACCGCGACCGCCACGACCAGCAGCGCCTGCAACTGTCGCTTGACGACCCGCAGCGAGACCATGCGCGTCAGGTCCGTGCGATCGATCTCCCGCGCGGCCGAGCGGACCGCCAGCGTCGTCATCTGTCGGGCGAACGCGCCGTCGCCCGGGCCCGCCTCGGGCAGGTCGAGTACGGTCACCAGGCGGCTCTCCAGGTCGGGGAAGTATGCCTCGATCCGGTGGGCCAGGCGACCGCGCGACAGGCAGAACGTGCGGATCAGCGGCACTGCACCGCGCCATAGCGTCACGCCCGCGACGGCCGCGGCGCCCGCGACGATCAGCGTCAGGCGCGCTTCGGGCGACAGCGCCAGCAGCGCGTCGACGCCCAAGGCAGCCAGCGTCAGCGCCGGAACGAGCAGGAGGACCCACAGGCAGGTCTCGGCGCAGTGCGCCCGCGCCTTGCGATGCTTGACCCGCCGCAGGGCGCGGACGAGGCGCTGCCGGCAGCTCGCGGCGCCGGTTGCCTCGCAAGCCGGATGTCCCTTGCCCGAGCTCATGCCAGCGAGCACCTCTTGCGCAAGAACCATTCCGTGGCGCACACGCCGACCAGCACCAGAAGCAGCGCGGGCGAAGCCCACAGTGGCGCCGTGACCCGCAGTGACGAGATCCTCGGGTCCGCGGCCAGTTCGGCGAGGAAATCCTCGACCTGGCGGTGCGGCACGACGCGCCCGCCCGAGGCCGCCGCGGTCGCGGCCAGCTCCGCGTCGACCCCGCCGCGGCGGACATACTCCTCGGTGCTGCGTTCGGCGGTGATGACGAACGTCGAGGTCAGGTCCCCCCCGTCGTCGGCGTGAATCTCGTACGTGCCAGGGCGGGTCAGTTCCAGTCCGCCGCGGTAGATGCCCGGCGCGGAGCGGTGATCCCGCAGGACCATTGCGGTGGTCCGTCCGTCGGGGGCGGTGACGTCGACGTGGATGGTCTTGCCCGTGATGGGTTCGTAGTTGCCGTCCAGCGGGCGAGAGACGAGATCGAACGCGCCGCCGGCGGTGTAGCGGTTCCCGCCCAGATTGATGTTCAGCGAGTCCGCCTGCAGGCGCGGGTCCGGCGCCACGTATCGCACCGCCTGGCGCCAGAACCGCTTGAGGGGGTCGGGCTTGTCGATCGGCGTGCCCAGCCGCCACAGGTACGTCGAGTAAGCCGTGCTGGCCAGCACCCGCCCGTACCCGTACTGGCAGCCGGCCAGGAGGATGGGCTTGCGCCCGTCCACCTCCTCATCGGCCACGGCCAGCACCTCCGAGCCGGGTCGGGGCGTGCCCACCACGTTGCATCCGCTGAGGGCGGGCAGCTCGTCCCAGGCGTCGCGGTTGGTCCGGGGCGATTCGGCGAGCTGGACGACGGGGTGGAACTGCCCCAGTGCCGTCAGCTCCGCCTGGACGGGGTCGGTGATGTAGGTCGCCTTCCCGCGCGACGGGATCTCGAACGGCAGCAGCGGATCCAGAGGCGAACCACGGTACTTGCCCTGCCCGTACGAGCGGTGCCCGCCGAGCACGATCAGACCTCCGCCGCGCCCGGAGACGAAGCGGGCGATGTTGCTGAGCTTCCGCTCGAAGCGGGCGTCGCCGGCTGAGAAGTACCCCCGCGAGATCGACCCGAGAATCAGCACGTCGTACTTGACCAGTTGCCCCAGGTCGTCGGGGAAGCCGCTTTCGGGATTCTCCAGCAGCACCTCGGAGCCCTGGACCAGCCACCCGCCGCCGGGCATCCGGTTCAGCGTGGTCAACGCGATGTTCGGGTCGCGGTCCAGCGACCATTTGACGTGCAGGAACTCGAAGCGGGGGAAGTTGTCGATGTAAAGGACCTTGATCGGCTCGTCCACGATGCGCGCCAGCAGAGTTGACCGGTTGTTCTGGCGGATGCGCTCATCCGGAAGCGGCCGAACGCGAACCAGCAGTTTGACGTCGCCCGCCCGGCCCAGCGGAGGGACCGACAGCGTCCCGCGACGGACGGCGCCGGGGCGGATGCCGATCCGGCGGCTTTGGAGGACCTTGTCGGGCTCGGCGGCGTCGACAACCTCCACGACCGTGCTCGCCTCGTCATACCCGTAGCCGCGGACCGCGTACGACACGGCCAGGCGGTCGTAGGCCCGACAGTACGGACTGCAGCGCACCGAGGTCAGACTCACGTCCCGCAGCCCGCCGTCCTCGCCCATCAGGACCGGATACAGCCGCACGCCCCGCCGCTTGAGCTCCACGCCGAGCGACTGGTAATCGGGCGTGACCGTGCTCGCCCCGTCGGTGATCAGGATCAGCTCCCGGTAGCGCGCGCCGCGCGAGGCGTCGAGCCATCGTTCCATCGCGGCCGGAAGGTCCGTCCGCGGCGCGGTCGGCTTCAGCGCTTCGGGCGAAACCGCCCCGCCGCCCGGCTCGCTGAGCCGCCGCAGGTCCACGATGCGCCGACCGCGCAGCCCGGCGAGCGATTCGCTCGCCAGCAGGGCGCGAACGCGGTCGAATCGCCGCGCATCGCCCCCGTCCCCTCCGTCCGCGCGAATGCCCATGCTCAGCGTATCGTCGACCATCAGGCAGGTGCGGGGCTTCTCGGCCACGGTCAGATCGAGCACCAGCGTCACCGCCGACAGCGCGATCGCCAGGCCCACGTACGCCAGGCATCGTAGCCCGCCGAACAGGAAGCGGTTCCGCGTGCGGATCACCTCCGTCGTCCGCACGTAGGTGACCACGGCCGCGACCAGCCCGACGACCACCAGCCCCGCCAGCACCGTCAGCAGGACGTCGCCGCCGCCGTAGTGGAGCTGCACGCCTTCCACGGCCCGGATGTCCGGGGCGTCGAAGTCGAACAGCCATTTGAGGACGTTCCACATCGCGGGGGCCTATCGCGGTGCGCCTCGCGGAGGCGGGCGTTTGCCGCACTTCGTCTGCGGATTCATCGGGTCCGCCATGACAGCAGATTCTCGACCACGACGAACACGACCAGTGCGATCAGAACCAGCCGGGTCAGCTCCCGGTACCCGTCGGAGCCGAAGTCGCTGCGCGGCTCGTCCTGTCGTACGGTGGTGACGGTCAGGGGGGCGCCGCGGTATCGCGCATCCGGCGCCGGCGGCGCCGCCTGGCGCAGGTCCGAGTCGCCCGCCCCGGCGTTGACGGCGAAGCACGTCACCGGGGTCAGCGCGCTGTCGCCGCCGTACGCGGCGTCCACGCGGTAGTACCCCGCCCGGTCCGTCTCGCCATAGTACAGGGTATATCCGTCGTCCGTGGCGTCGGCCTGGACAGGACGGCGCGACTCGGCGCTGTCCACGACCGACAGTTCCCGCGGCATCTCGGCGTTGCGGTAGGCGGCGACGAACGCCTCGCCGGGGCGCAGTTGCCGGGGAACCGTCGCATGGGACCGGCTGAGACGTTCGGCCAGTCGCTGCATCAACTCCGGAAAGACCGCCCGAAGCGCAAGGTCCGTCTGAGGCCAGGAAATCCCCCCCGCAAACATCACCACGGTTCCGTACCCCCTGCGACCTGCGACGACGGCCGGGGACCCGTCGGCGAACGAAGCCAGGACCCGCGAGGCGTCGCCGGACGGGCGCAGCGAGTACCTGCGGCTGTAGCGGACGCCGCGCAGCATCCCGCTGAGGTCGCGGAGGGACCGCAAGCTCTCGTCGGCGTCAAACCGCACGTCCTCGATCGGCGAGGGGGCGTTGACGACCTCGCCCACGGTCGCCGGAAGCAGCGTGGCCTGCTGCCCGGCGGCTTGGCCCAGCGTCGCGGCGCCCTTCGGGTCGGTCTGCTCGCCCAGGAAAACGACCAGCCCCCCGCCGCGCTCGACGTAGGCGGCGAGCTGGTCGGCCTGCGCCTCGGTCAGATCCGGTACGGAGCAGAGGAACACGCAGTTGTACCCGTACAGCCCGCCGGCCGACATCTCCTCGAAATCGGCCTCGATGGACGCGATCCGCCTCCGCTGCAGGTCCGTCGACAGGGCGGCGTTGAGGTAGAAGCGATCGCCGCCGGGCCGTGCCGCCACGCCCTCGGCGTCGGCCTCTTCGGCCTCGGACTGCTCCGGTTGCTCGCCGACGCAGATGACCGACAGGGCGTCGGCGACGTTGACCGCCTCGACCCAGGTGTTATCCGCCGCCAAACCGTCCTCCGCAAGCCGGAACCACACGTGCTGCGGGCCGGACATCTCGAAGCGAATGAACAAGCTCACCTCCAGCGAGCCCCGAGCCGGAACCGTTACCGACCGGCGCAGCTCCGGGGCCCGCCGGGCGGGGTCGGTGCCCGCCTCGATGGGCAGGTTCTCGGCGTCCTTCTTCCCGTAGTTGACGACCGTCACGCGGAACAGGGCGCTTCGGGCCGTGGTCGCGCCGAACCGCGGACGCTCCACCCCCGCGATGGCGCAGTTGCCCTGGTGCTCCGGTCCCAGGGCGACGATCTCGACGCGCGCCGGGTCGGCGTCGTGCGGCCCGGCGCCCGCGCCCTGCCCCGGCGGCTCCCACGCGGCCTGCTGGTAGTCGGTCAGCACGACGACGCGCCGCACGGCGGCGCGGATGCCGCCCAACCGCTCGCGCGCCAGGTCCACCGCCTTCCACGACGTTCCGGGCCCGCCCAGCGGCTCGACGGACGCGATCGCTTGGGTGAGCTTCTCGCGGCCGGTTCCCGCAGCGCAGAGGACGCGCGGCGGGATGGAGTTGACCACCACGCCGACGCGGGTGCTTTCGTCCAGCCCGTCCAGGATCGCCCGCGCCTGGCGTTTGGCGAAGCCGAGGAGGGTCTCGTCGCCCAGGCGCCGGTTCATGCTGGACGAGGCGTCGACGACCAGCATGACCGCCTCGCTCCTGTCGCCGACGCCGGCGCTCTGACAGCCGAAGCGGCTGAACGCCAGGACCATCAGCAGCACGATCCCCGCCCGCAGACACATCAGCGGGATGTGGCGGAACCGCCACTTGAAGACGTTCTGGCGGGTGACGCGGTCCAGCAGCAGGACCGAGCTGTACCAGAAGCGCGGATACTTCTGTCGGTGGATCAGGTGAATGATCACCGGCAAGCCCAGCAGCGCGGCGAATCCCAGCATGTAGGGGCTGGCGAACATAACCGTCTACTTCGAGCGCAGGCGGGCGCGCTTGGCGAGGTACTGGTGGAGGACTCTCTCGATGGGATGCGCGGTGTTGACCAGCTCGTAGTCGTAGTGGCAGTCGAGGCACTGCTGCTCGACCGACCGGCGGAACCGCTCCAACCGGTCGCGGTAGCGGGAACGGAACCCCAGCGGCTCGACCACGAACTCCTCGCCCGTTTCCACGTCCGCGAAATTCCGGGTCCGGTTGAACGGGAACTCGATCTCGGTCGGGTCCAGTACCTGCAGGACGATCGTGTCGTATCCGGAGAACCGGAAGTGCCCCAGGCACCGGTGAAGCCGCTCGTAGTCGGCGTCCAGGAAGTCCGACACCAGCACGACAAGCCCGCGCTGCCTGAGCCGCTGAGCCACCTCGTGGCAGACGTCGATGATGCGCGTCGGCTCGCCCGCGGTCACCCGGTCCAGGTGGTGGAGGATCTGCCACAGGTGCCGCTTGCCGCCCCGCGGAGGCATGAACGTTTGCACCTGCCCGTCGAACAGCACCAGCCCGGCGCGGTCGTTCTGCTGGATGACCAAGTGAGACAGTCCGGCCGCCAGGTGAACCGCGTAGTCCAGCTTGCTGAGCACGTGATGCGACTTGTAGCCCATCGAGGCGCTGGTATCCAACAGCACCATCACGGGCATGTCCGCCTCCATGCGGTAGCGCTTCAGGAAGTACCTGTCCGTCCGGCCGTAAACCTTCCAGTCCACGCTGCGGACGTCGTCACCGGGGTAGTACTGGCGGTGGTCGGCGAACTCGCAGCTATACCCGTAGTACGGGCTGTCGTGCAGGCCGATGTACAGCCCCTGCACCAGCACCCGCGCCTTGAGCTCCATGTTCTTGACGGCGGCCAGAACCTTCGGGTCCAGACTGCCGCGGTTGGCCCCTGCCATGGTCTTACTTCTCCCGCGGCACGAAGTCGATGAGCCGGCGGATGATCTCCAGCGAGGTGACGCCTTCGGACTCGGCGACGAAGTTGGTCAGGATCCGGTGGCGCAGGACCGGCTTGGCGACCGCCTGGACGTCCTCGATGGTCACGTAGAACCGTCCGTGAAGGATCGCCCGGGCCTTGCCCCCGATGATCAGGTACTGCGACGCCCGCGGACCGGCACCCCACTGGACCAGGTTGCCGACGAACTCGGGGCTCTTCTCGCTGCCCGGGCGGGTCGCCTCGACGAGACTGACGGCATAGTCGACGATGTCACGAGCCGCCGGGACGTCCCGCACCAGGTCCTGGTAGGCGAGGACCTCCTCGGCCGTCATGACCACCTCCGGGGCAGGGACCTGCCTTCCGGTGGTCTCGTGGACGATCTGCACCTCCTCGTCATGACTGGGATAATCCACGTACGTGTTGAACATGAACCGGTCGAGCTGGGCCTCGGGCAGGTTGTACGTGCCCTCCTGCTCCACCGGGTTCTGCGTCGCCAGCACCTGGAAAGGCAGGTCCAGGGCGTAGGTCTTGTTCCCGGCGGTGACCTGGCGCTCCTGCATGGCCTCCAGCAGGGCGGCCTGGGTCTTGGGCGGCGTGCGGTTGATCTCGTCGGCCAGCAGCATGTTGCAGAAGATGGGACCGCAGACAAACCGGAACATGCGCTTTCCGGTCTCCGGGTCCTCCTCGATGATGTCCGTGCCCGTGATGTCCGAGGGCATCAGGTCGGGCGTGAACTGGATCCGCTTGAAGGACATGTTCAGCGCCCGGGAGATCGTGCTGACCAGCAGGGTCTTCGCCAGCCCGGGAACCCCCACCAGCAGCACGTGCCCTCGCGCGAACAGCGCCGTCAGAACGTCGTCGACGACCTCCTCCTGGCCCACGATGACCTGTCCGATCTCGGCCTTCATGGACTTGTAGGCGCCGTGGAGCTTCGCCACGGCCTGCTCGGCATCCTCGGGTCGGTCACTCACGGCCTGCTCGTCAGCGCGCTTACTTGATGTCATGACAGTCTCTTGAGAGTGTCGGCGTATCAAGGCGGCCCCGCGCGGGCATCCGCCTGCGGCGACGGGACCTCCGTCGCCCGTCTTGACGATACCGCGGACCCGTCGCGGCAAAAAAAACGCCGCCGCTTCGGTGGGACACATTCAGCCGGTAAAAGAGGGAACCCCGGGGCGCCGCGTGAGTTTCGTCGCGCCGCACAAAAACAAATCGGCCCACGCCCCCCGCGGCGCATCCGTACGCCACCGGGCGAAGTGCCTGCACCGTTCCTCATCGGGATCGACGCGCAGCCCGGTCACCCCGGCCGTGCCCGCACGGCCGGGCGGGCCTTGTCAGTGGTAGATGCTCCGGTAAAGGTCTCCCGGACCGCGGGGATACCCGCGCTGGTAGCGCCACGCACCGGTCCGCCTGTTGTACCGCCGGTTGAACTCCACGCTGCGGCGGATGGTCCGGCCACCGACCGCCGCGGCAACCACGCATAGAAACGCGACTTGTCGCATCCGGAGACGTCCTTTTTGTACCATGCGGTGCGGCCGACCCGCGCGGCGACGATGGGCGGTGCAGGATTCGAACAGGGCGAGAAGGACAATCCGACAACAAGGGGAACGTCAAGCACTTGCGGGCGGAATGCCGGCAAGCGAATCGGCGCACCTGGGCAGGTGATTCAGGATGTGCGCGTTCTCCCCTTATCCTATCCCGTCCCAGCTACGGGCAGGTGGGACCGACGCTACCGGGGCGCTATGCAGGCGTTGCACAACCGGATCGGCCGGGAGATCGCCTCGGTCACCGGCGTGCGGATGCGCGTGGACCTGGCCGAACCGCACTCGCTGGAGCGGTTCACCGGAAAGGCCAAGCGCGTGGTCGATAACCGCTGAGCTCGCAGTCCGCGGGGGGAGGTGGGCTGCTGACGAGGACGCGTGTGCCCTATTCGCCGGGGGCAGTGCGAACCAAGGGCTTCGCCGTTCGGCGTCGTCGGGCTGTTCGCCGGCGGCGTCCGTCTCAGTGCAGCTCGGCGATCTCCTCGGCGTAGGCGCGGAACTCGCGCGCGAACCCGTCGAGGTCGTCCGAGATGTAGTGCTTGAACAGCGGGACGGAGACGGTGCGGTTGTACGCCCGCCCGCGACGACGAAGCCGCGTCAGAGCCCCCTCGGGCAGGTCCAGTGCCTCGTCGAACCGCCTGGCGGCCGCGTCGGCCATCAGCTCGTGCAGCCCCTTCCGGTAGCGGGGGTGGGACTCCAGGAACCGCGCCAGCGCCCAGAGCTGGGCGTACCAGGCGACGGCCTTTTCGGTCCCGCCTCCGACCACGTCGCCGGCGTCGGTGGGCAGCAGGTCGGGCAGCGGAACCCAGTGCTGGTTGACCAGCGCCGATCGCAGACTGCCGAAGCGCGACGGGTTCTCGTCCGGCGTGAAGCGGACCGAACGCCCCTCGATGCGGTGTCCCTCGGCCAGGACGCACAGCCCCTCCTCCAGCCACATCGGAAGCTGCTCGGCGAGGCGGTGATGGAAGAACTGGTGGAGCCCCTCGTGGGCGGCGACGGACAGCGTGGCGCTTCCGCCGATGTCCCAGAAGACGCACACGCCCTGGTGGCAGTACCCGCCGGCCTCGATGTTCAGCGCCTCGGATTGCTCGCCGAAGACCTTGCGGGTCAGGGCGGACCACTCGCGCCGTCCGGCGAGCATGTACACGGGCATCGGCTCGCGGCCGGGAGCGTCGGGCAGTCCGGTCAGCTCGAGGTAGCGGCGGTGGGCGGCCTCCATGTACCCGGGCAGGTAGCGGCGCAGTTCCGGTCGCTCGGCTGTGGAGAAGATCTGATAGTGTTCGCTGCGCAGCGCCACGCCCCGCCCGTAGGGCGTCTGCCACGGGCGGCGCTGCACGTCCGTCAGCAGCGGCGCGCCCGTGTCGGGGGCGGGGCCGTCAGGCCCGCAGCCCGCAGCGACCGCGACCAGCACCGCAGCCGGAATGGCGATCAGGCGGCTCACGTCAGTCCAGCATAGGATTTCTGCGGCGGCGGACCAAGGCGTTTTGCCCAGCGCACCGGCAGACCAGCGCACCGGCAGAACGGACGCGGCTCGTCCGCTCAGAAGGCGTACGTCACGAACAGGCGAAGGTCCGACCGCTCGGGGCTGTCTCCGCGCCCCGGGTTGCGCTTGCCCCATCCGCCCTTGACCGTCACCGAGAGATGATCCGTCAGCGAGTGTTTGAGCACCACGTCGAACTCGTAGTCCGTCGAGCCGTCGTCGATATTGTCCTCGTGGCAGGTCGCCATCCCGAGGAAATACAGCAGGGTCTTGTCGAAGTTGTAGGTGGATTTGAGGAAGACGGTGTCGGCACCGGCCTCGTAAGGCCGCGTCAGCCACATCAGCGTGTACTCCCACGTCAGCGTGGACTCGAACGGGTGGCGCAGGTCGTTGCTGTCGTCGTTGCCGCCGAACGTCGTCATGACGCCCGGCTCGATGAGGAAATCACCGGCCCGCAGCGCCAGCGACGACTCGATGACGTCCGAGTCGATCTTCACTGGGAACGAGCCCGTGTCGCGCTGCATGACGTAGTGGTTCTTCCACGTCAGCTCGGCGGCGTCCGTCCGGAGCAGGAGGATGTCGGCCTTGACGCCGAACGTGTTGTACAGGTCGCACCCGTACAGGTCATAGACCGTCAGATTCGTCCGCGGAATCGCGTCCGTCCGCATGGAGACGAACTGCATTCCGGTATTGGCCCTGCGGATTCGTCGGTCGCCCTCGTCGTCGGCGATGATGTCCTCGACGTCATTGAACCCGGCGCGGAGCCGCTCGCCCCGTCCGAAGCGGGTGCCCCAGCTACTGAACCTCTCGATATGCCCCGCGTCGAGCGAGAAGTGCTTCAGCTCGCGGAACTTGAGGATGGCGGCCTCGATGTACTGGGCCTTCTGGCGTATCGGATAGGCCGGAGCGAAGTCGTAGGTGCTCTTGACGCGCCCCAAGGTCACGCTGCTGTCGTCCAGACCCAGCGCGTCCAGCCCGACCTCCACATAGGCCTCGCTGAGGACGTGGAAGTCGTCGTTCAGGATGACCCACCCGGGGTTGGGCGGTGGCTGGCGGCTGCCGCCCTCGAACAGGCGGGGCGTCCAAATGTACTCCAGGCCCACCTGCATGTTACGAAACTCCGGCGAGCGGTACCGGATGGTCGAAGCGAGGGTCCCGCTGCCGGCGTCGTCGCCGTCGAAGTCGCGGCGCATCGCCAGGAACTGGACCTTCCCCGAGAAGGTCCCGACCCCCAGGTCGTTGACGGCGTCGAACAGCTCGCCGAGCGGGTTGACCAGCCACTCGGCGCCGGGCTTGTCGCGTCGAGCGGGCTCGGTCCGGGCGGATGCGGCGCCGGCGTTCTCACCGGCGAAGCGGCGAGGCCCGACGGTGCGCGCCGGGGGCTCCGCCGCCTGCGCCGCAGATCGCAGCGGGAAGCGAAAGTCCGGGCCGCGCGGCGCCCCGCCCGCCCGGGTGCTTCGCAGGGGCGCGCACGCCGCAAGCACTATCAACCCGATCGCGACGGCCAAACGCCGTTCTTTCCGTATGCCGTGGTGCACCAATGCGTTGCCTTTCATAAGCGTTGGTTGCGTGCGCCGCCTGCGCGGCGGCCCGTCCGGAAGTCAGGGCCTGGGCTTTCCGGGCCAGTCCAGCACCGCGCCCGTATCGGCGCTGGTGGCGTGTGCGGCGTAGCGCCCCAGGGCGCCGTGGGTGATCTGCGGCGGGCGGGGCGTGTACTTCTTGCGCCGCCGGTCGAACTCGGCGACCGAGACCTTGGCGTTCAGCGCCCCGGAGGGGATGTCGATTTCGATGATATCGCCGTTGCGCAGCAGGCCGATCTCGCCGCCTGCGGCGGCCTCGGGCGAGACGTGCCCGATGCACGCCCCGGCCGTTCCGCCTGAGAATCGCCCGTCGGTGATCAACGCGCACTTCTCGCCGAGGCCCATGCCCCGGATGTAGCTGGTCGGGGCAAGCATCTCCTGCATGCCGGGCCCGCCCCTGGGCCCCTCGTTGCGGATGACGACCACGTCGCCGGGGCGGACCTTTCCGCCCAGGATGCCCTCGCAGGCGTCCTCCTGGCATTCGAAGATCCGCGCCGGACCGCTGTGGACGTACATCGACGGGTCCACGCCCGCCAGCTTGACCACCGACCCGTTCTGCGCGATGTTCCCGCGCAGCACCACCAGCCCGCCCTTCTGCGTGTACGCCCGCTCCAGCGGGCGGATGACGTCCTCGCCGGCGAAGCCACGGTCGGCGTTCCTTGTGGCCAGTTTCGCGGGCGTGGCGCCGCGGTACATGGCGCGGACCTGCTCGACGGTGCGTCCGGTGGCCTTCCAGCCCTCGGCGTAGAGCGTCGCGGCGGCGTCGCAGAGCTTGTCGCTGCGCAGCGACCACTTGTCGAGGTTCCGTCCCATCGTCTCGCCGGTGACGGTCACGGCGTCGTCGCGGACGAGCGTCTTTTTCCCGGCGCGGAGCTGCCACAGGATCGTGTGGATCCCGCCGGCGCGGTGGACGTCCTGGACGTGATAGATGCGCCCTTCTGGCGTGGCCGACGGCGCCACGCGACAGATGTTGGGCGTCCTGCGGCTGATCCGCTCGATGTCTTCGAGCGTGAAGTTCACGCCCGCCTCGCCGGCGATCGCCAAAAGGTGTAGCACCGTGTTGGTCGAGCCGCCCATCGCCATGTCCAGGGTGAAGGCGTTCTCGAACGCCCGCTTGGTCATGATCCGCCGCGGCAGGAGCTTGTAGGTTTTTTTGCAGCCGTCGCGTCCCCACCCCCTTGCCATCTTCACAATTCGCTCGGCCGCCGTGTCGAACAGTCCCATCCGCGCCGGGCTCGTCGCCAGCGTCGTCCCGTTGCCCGGAAGCGCAAGCCCGATCGCCTCGCACAGGCAGTTCATGCTGTTGGCCGTGAACATCCCGCTGCACGAGCCGCACCCGGGACAGGTGCTCCGCTCGTACTCGGCGACCTCGCCGGCGGTCATCCGCCCCGTCTTGTTCTGCGCCACCGCGTAGAACTGGTCGATCAGGTCCACGTCCCGCCCGCCGACGCGTCCTGCCTCCATGGGCCCGCCGGAAACCACCACCGTCGGGATGTTGACCCGCAGCGACGCCATGAGCATCCCCGGGGTGATCTTGTCGCAGTTGGGGATGCACAGCAGCGCGTCGAACTGGTGGGCCTCGCACATCGACTCCACGCTGTCGGCGATCAGCTCGCGCGACGGAAGCGAGTACTTCATCCCGTAATGACCCATCGCGATCCCGTCGCAGATCGCGATGGTATTGAACAGCACCGGCGTGCCTCCCGCGGCGCGAATCCTGCCCTTGACGTACTCGCCCACGGCGTCGAGATGCACGTGCCCCGGCACGGCGTCCGTGTGACTGCACGCGATGCCGATCAGGGGGCGCTTGATGTCCTCGTCGGTCAGGCCCGTGGCCTTCATCAAGCTGCGGTGCGGGCCGCGCTCCAGGCCCTTCTTGACTCGATCACTTCGCACGGCGCGTCCTTTCTGCTGTCCGAGGCTGCCATTATGACCGCCCGAGCCCGCGCCGTCCACCGCGTTCCCCTGCCCGAGCCATTTGAGATGCTTGTCGCGCGGGCAGGATGCCCGCGGTACACGAAGGCGGGACGCCTTCGCTACAAAAGCGTGCCGGGCATCCG
>JBMCUM010000017.1:0-15523 GCA_048622595.1 Planctomycetota bacterium
GTGATCCGCCGCTTGGAGAAACTCCTGGCGGCATGAAATCGGTCAGTTTGAGTATCATACGTGCTTGCTATATCGTGCCATCCAGTGAGCCCAACTCTGTGTGGCCATTCTCTATGATGAGTGAAGTATCTGACGTCCAACGTGCCCGCAAAATGAGTGCCTTCATGTACCAAAGTCGAAGCTCGGAAGATCGGCCCGTAACGTCCTCCGAAGTACGTTGGGCAGAGATGAACGGTCTGGGCAAAGATCCACTTTTGCCATGCGATCGCCCCAGCTTTACACTGCCGCGACGCCCCCGCGGGCTCGCACTTCACGTCCTTGTTCCTGATGACGCCAGCGGCAGTATTAAGGTAGCTAACTGATTTCCTTAGCGCAGAACCAGTAAACGCTGGGTACTGCCCCTGATCTGCCGCAATCGCTGCGTTCAACTGAGCCTGAAGCGCTTGAATCTGCTGGAGGGCTCTCGCCTCATCTTGCTTAATCGTATTGATCAGATTCTGGTTGCAGCAGATGTACTTGCGGAACAGGCCGCTTGGATCAACGAATCCTGTGGGATTCGAACCAACGTATTGATAGAGATTCATCCCGTCCGCATATTGACCGCCCTGCGTATTCTGACCGATGCGCGGAGGCATTGCAGCGCCTCGACGGGCAGGCGTGGCAAACGGAGCTACGGGTTGTCTGACGCCATGACCGTACAGAGCCGTATCAATGCGTGTGGGGCCAGCAGGCATGGGGTCGCGTTGAGCGAATCCGCCACCCATAGCCGGTCCGGCCAGCAGTAGGATCAGCAGCCCAATGCCCCCCATGACCCAACGAATTCGCGTGAACCATCCCAGGCGCTGGAACAGTTCCCGCTCGCTGAGTGTCAGGATCTCAGCCGCATCCGACATGCTCTGGCCCTTCGGCTCTGCGGCAGATACTACGCGTTGGCCGGACGCCGGCCTCCACCAGCCGCCTGCGGACACTCCAACTGCCGCTGACTGCCCGCCGTCAGGCCCCCGCGCGATAGCGACAGGATTCGTTTCATGGCCCCGCCCGGCGCATCCCGTCGCAAGGCCATCATATCCCCTACGCGCCGCCACGCAACAGTGCCGCCTCGCGCTGCGGGAGTTCCACGGCGTACAGGGCCCGTGGATCGGGGCGCCGCCACAGCCGCAGCTCGAAGAAGTCGTACGGCGCCCGGATCAGCTCGCCGTACCAGGTCTCGTCGCCCATGTCCCGTCGCCTTCCCGGCCGATTGAAACGCGGGGAGATCCTATCATCGGGTACGGGGGGGGCCTTGCGGCCCGCCTCCTCCCACACCACCGGGCGTGCGGGTCGGTACCCGGCGGTTCGGAGGGTTGTGCGGTCACCTCGGGGCCAATGTCGGCTATCCCAGGCGTGTCCACAACGCGATGTGCAAGGCAGCGTGCAGGCCCGGTGCTCGGCTGGTCCGCCAGGGGCCGTGCAGGCAGGCGTCATTGCGGCTGCCGGCATTTTCGCACCGTCTACACGCGACGGCGCAATGACGCGGTCATCCGCCGGAAACGCTGCCGAAGCTGCGGCCAGACGATAACGACGCGGGAGAAAATCGTCTGAGACGAGCGGTCAGGCTGCTGACCGACAGGCCAAAGGTCGGAGTTTGGGGTGCGGCCGAGAAGGCATCAACGGCCCGTTGGCCGCCTGTGACTGGCGGCGTCACCGATGCACATCATGTGCCTGACGATCTGCTCCACCTTTGGATCGAAATCTCCGGCAAACCCCTCGGGCATGTCGCCGTAGCGTCGCAAGTGCTTACTGCCCAGCTCGACCAGGGCCTCCCAGTACGCCGAACTCTGCGACCAGATGGCGCTGGCGACATCCTGCGTCTTGACCTCCAGTCCCAGCGAGTCGTGCAGCTCTGTCAGGACCCGGCGCAGGGCAGCGATCTCGTTCAGGATTCTCTGCCGCTGCCTCCTGCTCAGCGTGTCCCGTTCCTGGTACAGGACACCTTCGGCCGCTTCACAGTTGGCCCACCGCTCGAAACGACAAAGCATCTCGTCCAGCAATGCCAGCGTGCTGGAAATCCCTCGACGGTGATTGTCGCTCAGCGCCCAAGTCATCAGGCAAGCTACTCCGGCTTCGCCGGTTGCTGGTCGGTCCGCGAACCATCGTGCCGGTAGGCCATCACGCGGATCTTCTCCAGCGTCACCATGCCTTCCTCAATCATGCCGTCAATCTCCGGCAGCAGTTCGGCGATCCGTTCGGGCCTGTCCACAATCTCGATGACGATGGGCAGGTCTTCCGACAGACGAAGAATCTTGGCGGTGTGCATTCGGCTGTCTGCCCCGAAGCCCATGATGCCGCGCAAGACCGTTGCCCCGGCCAAGCCCTTCTTGCGCGCAAGCTGAACGATGGCTTCGTAGAGCGGCCGATGCCCGTGCTTATCGCTCTCGCCGATAAAGATTCGCAGCAGATCCGCCTCAGAGGGCAGGTGCATGGTTCACTCCTTCATTCAGGCGAGCCGCCCAGCCATCAGGCCCAGGAAGAATACAATGATACCGAGTGTGTTCTGGAGCAGGATGTTCCCGCCAGCCAGTAGCCACTCGGAATCGGCCAGGAGTTGGCCGGTCTCACCGACAAACGTTGAAAACGTCGTGAACGCGCCGAGGAAGCCGATCAGGATGACTGAGCGAGCCTCGCCAGACAGGGCCAGATGCTCGCCGACCATCGCCCACATCGCGCCAATGAGGAAGCACCCCAACATGTTGACGGCAGCCGTCCCCCATGGGAAGCCCGCCCCGGCCCATCGCTGGACCAGACCGCCCAAGCCATACCGCGCCAGCGTGCCCAAACCCCCCGCCAAGGCGATCAGCAGCAGCTTCTGGATCATGGCGCATACTCCAACACAAGCCGTCTCAGAACCTGCGGGGGATCATCGGGATAGGCCGATGCTCCACCGCCAAAGCGGTAGGAGTCATCAGCCCGGAGGGCAGTTGGGGGGGGACTCCATCCCCTCGTGCCAGAATCGTACGCAAACCCAAACCCGTGAGTCAAGCGGAACCTGGTTAGGTTCTGCGCGATCGGCATCCCGAACGCGGACATTTCGAACTCGCCTGGCGGGTAGAGGGGCGCCGGGTGCGGCGGCGAGTTCGGGGAAGAGTTTATGGGCAGCGTGCATATTCGGCAATCCAGGTTGGCAAACGGTCTGCCCTTTCCGGAGCGGCGTTGACGACAGCGTCAATGCGGATGGCTTCTTCCCCGTGTCGGTTCACGGCGGACCGCCGCGGATTTCTCCGTGTCCCCGCCGGAGGGCGGCTGGTACAATTCGAGCAGGCAATCGCCGTCGAGGATGCGGATCATGTTCCATGACATCCCCACAGTGCTGCCGGCGCAGATCGGATGGAAGGAAATCGTCATCGTCCTGGTGGCGCTGCTGGTGTTGTTCGGCGGGCGGAAGCTGCCCGAGCTCGCCCGCGGCCTGGGGCGCGGCCTGCGCGAGTTCAAGAACGAGCTCAAGGGCGTCAAGGACGAGGTCAACAACGGGCTCGACACGGACGCCGAGGGCGGCGCCGCAACGGGCGAGAAGCCGACGCAGGGCGCAGAGCAAGGCGCTGCCGGGCAGGAATCCGACCGGTCCGCCTGAGTCGAGCGCGGTCCGGCGGCGTCGCGTCCGGAGGCAATCCCATGCAGGATGACTGTTCGTCACGAGCCGCATAGCCGGATGATCGACATCCGGGACTACGTCGGGCTGCCCGACCGGGAGCCGCCGCCCGTGCATCCGTCGCGCCCGCCCGGTTGGGGCGGCTGAGGCGGCGCGCGGCTATCGATCGCCGGGTTCCGCCCGCGGGAAGAGGTACGCCAGGAGCACGCCCAGCTCGTACAGCAGCCACATCGGAAGCGCCAGGGCGATCTGGTCGACGACGCTGGGCGAGGTCGCCAGGGCGGCCGCGACGAGCATTCCCACGATCACGTGCTTGCGGTAGTGGTGCAGGGCGCGGCGGCTGACGAGTCCGGTCCGGGCGAGGACGAACACCACCAGGGGGGTCTGGAACGCCAAGCCGAAGACCAGCAGCATCCGCGTCATGAAGCGGATGTGGTCATGGAGCATGACGACCGAAGTGAGCCCCATCCAAGCGTTGAAGCCGATGAAGAACCGCATCAGCGGGATGGAGGCGACGAACAGGAAGAACGCCACGCCGCCGGCGAACAGCACTGCCGAGGCCGGCACCGCCGCCAGAATCATCCGACGCTCGCGGTGGTACAACCCGGCCGCCACGAACATCCAGAGCTGGTAGAAGATCCACGGCGAGGCGATGACGATGCCCGCGACCAAGGCGACGCCGAAGTAGGTGGTGAACCCCTCCGTGACGGCCTTGACGTGCAGTTGCGGCTCCTGGCCGGTATGGGCCATGACCGTCGCGTAGGAGTGCTCCAGGGCGTCGATGAGCGTGTTCGCCATCCCCAGCGCGACGCCCACGCCGACGACGAGCCCGAGCAGGGCGTGGATCAGCCGGCGGCGGAGCTCCTCCAGGTGCTCC
The DNA here is from genome assembly GCA_048622595.1 of Planctomycetota bacterium. GTDB lineage: Bacteria > Planctomycetota > Phycisphaerae > SM23-33 > SM23-33 > JAGXKT01. The sequence continues at coordinate 4,503 of JBMCUM010000017.1, forward strand.
CCGAGCGGCATGCGCGTGGCGTCGATGTCGGCGTCGTCGCGACCGGCGGGCATGAGGGCCTTTCGCGCGGCGCCGCGCCGGGCGCCGCGCCGGGAGTATATCACACGCCGAGGCGGCATTTGCTGCAGTTCTCCGGCGGCGCGTCCGATACAACCACGGGGCGGCGGGTCCGTCCGCGCGAGGGCGACGACCGCGCCGCCCGCGCAACGGCGCAGCGTTGTATCCCCGGAAGGGCATGACATGGACCGGCAGACCGTCATTCGCAGCAGGGGCGGCCAGGCGTATGTGTTCCGCTATGCGCCGAACGCCGAGAACGAGGTCATCGACGCCGTGATGGACCTGGCCGAGCGGCGGGACTGCCCGCTGGACTGGGTCGACGCGGCCGCGGTCGGGTTCGAGGTGGCGCGCAAGGCCGTCGACCGCTTCCGCCACGCCGCCCGGGCGCCCTTGCACGCCGAAGACCGGTAGCCCCCGCCTGCCGGGCCGGAGCCCAAGGGCAAGGATGCCTCATGCCGCGACCCGCCTCCGTCGAGCGGTTTCTGGAGTACCTCGAAGGCGAGCGACAGTTCTCGCCGCACACGGTCCGTTCGTACGCGGCGGACCTGGACCAGTTCGCCTCGTTCCTGCACGCCCGCGCCGGCGCCGAGCCCGGTGCCGAGCTGACGGGGGAGGACCTCGCCCCGCTGGATGAGGCCGCCGCGGTCGCGGTGGACCGGATGCTTCCGCAGGTCGGCGCGGCGGATGTGCGGGCGCAGTTGGCGCTGATGCGGACGTACGGGTATTCCAGGGCGACGGTGGCGCGGAAGCTGGCGACGCTGAGGAGCTTCTACAGGTACCTGGTCCGCAGCGGGGTGATCGAGGCCTCGCCGGTCACCGTGGTCCGCACGCCGCGCCGGGACAGGCGCCTGCCGCGATACATGGAGGTCGGCGAGATCGAGGCCCTGCTGGACGCGCCCGACGCGAGCACCGAGCTCGGCGCCCGGGACCGGGCGATCCTGGAGACGATCTACTCGGCCGGGCTGCGCATCGGCGAGCTGACGGCGCTGAATGTCGAGGACCTCGACGAGTTCGGCGGGGTGGTCCGGGTGTGCGGCAAGGGGCGAAAGGAGCGGCTGGCGCCGCTGGGCGGACCGGCCGTCCGCGCGATCGAGCGGTACCTGGAGATGAGAGCCCGCCCGCGCCGCGGCGCGCTGTTCGTCAACAGGCACGGCGGACGGCTGTCGGCGCGGTCGGTGCGTCGGCGGTTGGACGGGCACCTTCAAGCGGCTGGCATCGCCGGGCACGTCAGCCCGCACACGCTGCGGCACAGTTTCGCGACGCACATGCTCAACGCCGGGGCGGACCTGCGCAGCGTCCAGGAGATGCTCGGGCACGCAAGCTTGTCCACCACGCAGATCTACACGCACCTGACGACGCGCCGATTGAAGGAAGTCTACGAGCGGTCGCACCCCCTGGCGCGGCGGTAGCGCTGTACCGCACAGCCCGAGCCGGCATATACTTTCCCGGCGACGAGGAGACAGGCGATGAACGACGAGCCCGCAATGGAGACGTACCTGGTCCGTCAGAGCAAGGAATGGGGCGAGATTCTCACCGGCTTCGAGTGCCGCAACAAGTACGTCATCACCAGCGGCGCCGGGGAGGCGCTGTACCACGCGGCCGAGGTCGGCGGCTCGACGGTGGGCCGGCTGGTGCTGACCTCCCAGCGCCCGTGGACCATTCACATCCTCGACACGCAGGGTCAGACCGTGCTGCAGGTACGCCGCCCGTTCCGCTTCTACTTCCACCAAGCCGAGATCCGCGACGCCTCGGACCGGCTGCTGGGGACGATCAAGCGCCGCTGGTCGTGGATTCGCCGCCTGTACACGGTCTGCGACGCCGACGGGCGGCAGACGGACCAGCTCTTCGGGCCGATCCTCCACCCGTGGACGTTCCATATCCGCCGCAACGGGCGGACGATCGGAAAGATCGCCAAGAAGTGGTCCGGGCTCGGAAAGGAGATGTTCACCAAGGCGGACAACTTCGGCGTGGAGATGGCCTCCTCGCTGGACACGAAATCCAAGAGCCGCCTGCTGGGCGCGGTGTTCCTCATCGACTTCGTCCATTTCGAGCGGTCGAACAACTGAGTCGCCTCCGCGCGCCGGTCCGCAGCGCGGGACGGGCGCTTGCAGCGCCGCGGCTCGGCGCCCATAATGCCGTGCGGCTGCGGGCGGGGCGGTCCCGTCGCCGTCGAGACAAGGAGCGCTGCCATGAAACGCGAGCATACGGGTTGGATGCGGGCGCCGACGGCCGTGGTGGCTGTCGGGTTGCTGCTGGGCGGGGTGCTGAGCGGCTGCGATCAGCCGCCGTCCCCGCCGCGCACAGCCGACTGGAACGTGCCGGACGTCCTGAGCGTTCCGCCCGCCAACGACGCCGAGCGCCGGGCGGTCGTGGACTACGAGAAGGCCCGCGTCAACTACGCCTACCGCCTCCAGGTGTTGCGGGAGTACTTCCGCAAGTACGGGCAGATGGACCGCTGGGAATGGGCCGGACGCGAGCTCGAAAACCTCCGCCGGGCGCAGACCTTCCGGTGGGAGGGCATCCCCGAGATCACACCGCCGAGCGGCGAGTCCATCGAAGGCGCCGACGCCGAGGCGCTGGTGGAACTGGCGGTGACCGCGCGGCGGCGCTGGCTGGACGAGCTGGACGAGCTGATCGCCATTTACCGCGAGCGGGACCCCGGCGGGTACAAGGCCCGGCGCGTGGCGAACGTGCGCGAGCGGTTCGACCCGGTCCGCACTTACATGTACTTTCTCAGCGCCGAGATCCCCGGTGCGGAGCTGGAGCCCGTGACGGTAATCTCCGCGGCGGACGAGCTGTACGACGAGGCGCTGCGCCTGTACCGCCGGGGGCAGATCGGCCCGGGTATCACGGACTACGACAAGCAGCGCCGCGCGCTGCGGAAATTCCGGAAGCTCGTGGAGACCTACCCCGACTCGACGAAGATCGCCCTGGCGGCGTTCTACATCGCCGAGATCTACAAGGAGTACTTCCAGGAGCACGTCCGGGCCGTGCATTGGTACCAGCGGGCATGGCAGTGGGACCCCAACGTCACCCGCCCGGCGCGCTATCACGCCGCGCTGCTCTATGACATCCATCTGCACAATCCCGCCAAAGCGGTGGAGTTATATCGCGCCTCGATCGAGCACGACCCCGAGGACCCTGGACGCGACGAGGCCGCCCGGCGGCGCATCGAGGAACTGACGGCCCCGCAAGGCGAGTGACGCGCGGCGCGAAGGGATTTGCCCGCACCCGCCGCGCGCGATAGAATAGGATGGTAAGAGCGGTTAGCCGCCCCCTTCGGGGCGAGCGGAGGTGCGCGATGAGACCTGTACGGTATGTTGCGATGCTGTCGGTCGGAGCGTCGTTGCTGACGGGGCTGGCCGTGCGTGCTTCGGCGTGGGAGAACCCCAAGGCCAAGGCGCCGCCGCGCGCCAAGCCGCAGCGTCGAAGCAGCGGCGAGGGGCTGCCCCCGCTTCCGCTTCCGGCGACGCCGTTGCGCCGCAGCGAGAAGAAGCGCCAGCCCTCCCCGCCCGGGCTGGTGGGGATGATCAACTTCTCCGAGCAGGGCTTCCGCATCGTCGACGGCGAGCGCCGCCGCGTGGACGCGTTTCCCACCACGCAGATCGACATCGAGCGGTTGATCCACGTGGCCAATCACCGCCTCGGCGTGCGGTACCGCTACATGCCCACCACGCTGGCGGGGTTCTCGTGGGATCCGCGCGAGCTGCCGCTGCTGTACCTGACCGGGTGGACGCCCGTGCCGAATCTCAGCGACGCGATGCTCCAGCGGCTCAGGCGGTATCTCTATGACGGCGGGACGCTCGTCGTCCACGCCCAGTGCGGACGGCAGGAGTTCGTCAAGACGGCCCGGCGGATGATCGGTCGGGTGCTTCCCGACCGCGAGCTGGCGCCGATCGACACCGACTCGCCGCTGCTGCATACACACTTCGACGTCTCGACGATGCGCGTCCGCCGCAACCACGAGCCGTTCAAGACGATGAAGCCCTACCTGGAGGCGATGTACCTCGGCTGCCGCCCGGCGGTGATCTTCTCGCCGATCGACCTGAACTGCGGCTGGGACGTGGTCAACCACCCGATCGAGGGCGGGACGCTGTATCACCAGGACGACGCGGCCAAGCTGGGCGTCAACATCATCGCCACGACGCTGGCGAACTTTGAGTACGCCCGCGCGTGGGGCACGCAGAAGATATATCACCAGCAGGGCGAACGGACCCGCGACCAGCTTGTCATCGGACAGCTCGTCCACGACGGCGACTGGGACCCCACGCCGCACGGGCTGCCCAACCTGATGAAGTACGTCCGCAACAACACCACGCTGAACGTGCAGTTCAAGCGCGAGGTGGTGGACCCGGCCGAGGCGAAGGTGTTCGAGCATCCCGTGCTGTACATGACCGGGCTGCGCGACTTCGCCTTCAGCGACGAGCAGGTCGCGAACCTGCGGCGCTACCTGAACAGCGGGGGCGTGTTGATCGCCGACGCCGCGGCCGGGCGCAAGGCGTTCGACGCGGCGTTCCGTCGGGAGATCGCCCGCGTGTTGCCGGGCGCGGAGCTGGACGTGCTTCCGGTCGATTCGCCCGTTTACCAGATGCCGTTTGCGATCCGCAAGGTGGACTACACGCGCCTCACCCGCGCCAACCACCCCGCGCTGAACGCCCCGACGCTGGAGGGGATCACCATCGACGGGCAGTTGACGGTGGTGTACTCGTCGATGTCGCTGTCCAACGGCTGGGAGGAGCTGGGCTTCGCCTTCGCCCGCGGGTATTCCGACGCCGACGCGCTGCGAATTGGCGTGAACCTGCTGGCCTACGCCGTGACGCACTGACCCCAGGCCGCCGACCTCTGGTCGCAGCGCTTGCAACCCGTCCGCGCGCGTCGAGAACATCCAGCCGACGGACAGCCATCCGTCGGCTTCGCCTCAGCTCGGATAGTTGCCCTGGCGGCGCCAGACGTCGAGCATCAGCTCGTAGCGTTTCAGCGGCAGGCCGGTGTAGATGCAGTTGCTCGTGGAGAACACGTACCGCCCGCCGGGCATGCCGCTTTGCAGGGCGTATCTGGCCGATTCGATCACTTCCTGCTCGGTGCCGGTCTGGAGCTTGGCGCAGTTGACGTTGCCGATCAGGCACAGGCGGTCCCCGACGCGGCGCTTGACCTCGGCGATGTCCACGCCGCCCTGCGGGTCCAGACTGTGCAGCGCGTGCGGTCCGGTCGACGCCAGCGCGTCCAGGATGGGCATGATGTTCCCGTCGGTGTGCTTGATGACGTAGAAGCCCATGTCGCGATACCCGCCCGTCAGGCGCGCCAGGTAGGGGGTGACGAACTCGTCGAACATGGCCGGGGACAGGAACGGGTTGTCGTTGAAGCAGTAGTCGGCGCACAGGCAGAACCCGTCCAGCGCGCCGTGGTTTCGGATTCGCCGCCCGCGGTCCAGCGCGGCGTCCACCCGGCGGGCGGCCTCGTCCTTCATCCCCTGCGGGTCGTCGGCGATGCGCGCCACGAAGTCCATCATCCGCTCGCCGCTGGGCAGCGAGTAGGTCGCGTCCCCGTGCATCAGCAGCAGGTGGTCCGTGGCGGATTTCTCGCGGACCCGCCCGGCCACGGACAGCATCTCCGCAAGCCCCCACCCTCCGGGGCGGTGCAGCATGATGCCCGCGTGCTCGTAGGTCCGGGCGACGGTCACGTGCAGGTCGGCGACGTCATCGAGGTGCAGCTCGCGCTCGGCGGGGCTCATCTGGTCCCACTGGCGGTAGTGGCGCTGGGACGGGTGGACGCGCCCGAAGGCCTCCATGGTCAGGAAGAACTCCAGCTCGAAATGCGGGACCCTGCCTGCGGGCGGCCCGCCCGTCAGCGCGGCGATGAACGACTCCCGCGGCGTCGGCGTGGTCGGGCTCATGATGGTGCGGGCCTCGCGGCGCGGGGGCTACTCGGGCCCCCCGGCGGCGAGCCACCTGCCGGTGCGGTCCAGCAGGGGGCATTTCATCTTCAGGTTCTGTCGGCGGACCGGGACCATGTCGACCACGTCGAACCCGCAGGTGCTCAGGGTGCGGTCCAGGACGGTGCAGCAGTTCGGCGCGCCTCCTCCTCCGCCCCCGGCCACGCACACGCCGACGGCGCGGATGCCGCCGAGCCGCGCCTTGGTGGCGTCGTGTACGCATCGCCGACGCAGGCGGTCCAGCAAGGCCTTCATCGATTCGCTCAGGTCCGAGAAGTACACCGGCGTGGCGAACACCACCGCGTCCGACGCGGCGAGGACCTCCACCAGCTCGTCCACGTCGTCGCCGATGACGCAGCGACCTTCGTGGCGGCAGACGCCCCAGCCGGCGCTGTCGCACTGGCGGCACCGCTCGATGTGCATCTCGGGCAGGATGAACCGCTCGACGTCGGCGCCTTCGGCGCGCAGGCCGTCCGACAAGGCCCCGGCCGCGGAGGCCGTCTGCCCGGCGGGGTTGCGGCTTCCGAGAATCACGGTTGCTTTCATGTCGCTCTCCATAACGGCGGAGCGCCCCGCGGGGCACACCGCCGGCGCGGGCTATGCCGGGCCGAAGCGCTCGTCCTGGGCGCGCTGCCAGGCGTCCACCGCCGCGTCGCGCTCGTCAGCGCCGATGGCCGGTCCCTTGAAGATCAACCCCCGGCGGTCCTCGTAGGCGCTCAATGCCCGGCGGAAGTAGGCGTCCAGCGGCTCGCCGTCGTTTCGGCGCAGCCCGCCGATGTGGACGACGCCCAGCTCGCGGAGCTTGCGCATCTGGCCGACCCAGTCGCGCCCGGTGGTCCAGTTCAGTCCGCGCAGGCCCCGGACCCGAGCGTATCCCTCGTGCAGGTGGATGCCCTCGCTGCGTCCGGTGCCCGCCCAGCCGCCGCAGTAGTGCAGCCACCCGCCGCCGAACGGCGCGAACGCCTGCTGCTGGTAGGGGGCGATGAACTCGTCGTACTGTCCGACCGAGACGAGGATGTCGCTGTCGCCGCACATCCGCACGCCGCCGTTGGTCATCCACACGCCGTAGACGTTCCCGCCGTCCAGCGGCTCGCCGGTGATGCCCTTGCACAGTTTGGACACGGCCACGTAGACGTCCACGCACTTGCCCATGAGCTCGTGGACGAACTCGGCATCCTCGTAGAGGTCCACGAAGATCTCGTGCCCGCGGGTCTGGGCGGCGATGTCGAACGGACCCTGCTGGTCGCAGTGGCGCACACAGACGACGTCGTCCACGCCGCGCCGGCGCAGCGCGGCGACGTGGTGCTCCATGTGCTCGACCATCCGCGGGATCACGCCGCAGCGCGACACGTCGGCCGGCACCTCGAACTCGCGCAGCGCCTCTTTGGGGACGTACTCGTTGACGATCGGCTTGGTGTGCTGGGGCACGGTGTACCCGGCGCCGAAGACCGTCATGCAGTTGATCACCCCCGTATCGGCGCGGACGCTCGGGGCGGTGTCGCCCGTCGAGGCCGCCTCGGACAGGGCGCCCTTGAGCTGCATGTACAAGCTCTTGGCCGGATCGTGGAACTGTTCGGCCCAGTCGAACGCGGGCCAGTCCTCGCCGCCCAGGGCGCGCCCGTCGCCGAAGGCGAGGGGCAGCGAGTCGGTCGGACGTCCGGCCATCACGGCCTCGTGACGCCGTCGCGCCAGGGCGAGCCGGTCGCGGTCGGCGCACTGGTTGATGCGCTCGCACAGGCGGTCGAGCAGGATCTCGGTATCGGCGGACGTTGTGGGGGGCATGTCGAGCTCGTCGGCGTGTCGCATCGACGCTACCGATCGGGCGGCGGCAAATCAAGCCCCGCGAATTGCCAACCGCCCCGGCGGCGGGTATCGTGTGGCATCTTATGGCCGAGACGTCCGACAAGGCGCGGCGCGAGATGCGGGTGGTCCGCGACACGGTCGAGAGCATCTGGGTGGCGATCGTCCTGGCGTTCGTGCTGCGCGCGTTCATGTTCGAGGCGTTCGTGATCCCGACCGGGTCGATGGCGCCGCGACTGGTGGGCGAGCACTGGGACCTGCGCTGCCCGTCGTGCGGATGGAGCTACAGCTACGGGCTGGACAAGGCCGGGCACGGGATGCCCGGACGTGACCGGCGCGTCCTGCCGGTCGGGGCCAGGTGCCCGAACTGCGGGTATCCCTTCGCCGCCGACGCGTCGCGGCTGAAGTACCTCAACGGGGGCGACCGCGTGCTGGTGCTCAAGTACCCCTACGAGTTCCGCGCGCCGCGCGCGTGGGACGTGGTCGTCTTCCGCAATCCGCAGAACAATCAGGAGAACTACATCAAGCGCCTGGTGGGCCTTCCGGGCGAGGCGATCGAGATCATCCACGGCGACGTGTTTGTCCGCCGGGGCGCCGACTATAACGACGACGGTGTCATCGGTCCCCGTGATTTTGACGAGCCCCGCGCCGCCGTCGAGAGCCCCTGGCGCATCCGCCGCAAGAAGCGCAGCGAGGTCCGCGACGCGCTGTGGCAGATCGTCTACGACAACGATTACCGCCCGGACGCGGAGCTGATCGAGCGGTACAACCGCCAGCACCGCCCCGGCGCCCGCGTCCGCCCGCCGAAGTGGGTCGGCGAGGAGCCGTGGAACCTCACCGCCGAGAACGGGCGACGGTTCGAGTACCCCGGCGGCGGCCCGGCACGTGTCCGGCTGGACGCCGACCGGTCCGTGTTCGGCGTCCGCTACGGGTACAATCCGCCCGACGCCGAGCGGCGCACCACGGCCGTCCGCCAGGAGGAGATCGCCAGCGACCTGAAGCTGTCGCTGACCTTCCGCCCGCACGACCCGACGGCCCGGCTGCGAATGTCCCTCAGCGGGATGTACGTCCCGCACGACGACGCCGAGCGGCGGCGCTTCCGGTCGTCCGGGGCGCCGTTCGAGCAGGCCTTCGAGGCGCTGGTCTGCGCCGACGGTCGCGTCGCGCTGCGGCGGCGCATCGGCCCGGATCTGCCCGACAGCCGGTGGACCACGCTCGCCGAGGGGCGCGTCGATCCGCTCAAGCCCGGCAGGGGCTACGACCTGCGCCTCAGCCACCTGGACTACCAGGTGACGCTGTGGTTCGAGGGTCGCTCGGTCCTGCGGACGACGGACGCCCAGTACGCGCCGCATCCGGCCGCCATCAAGCGACACCTCGGGCGGATGCGCGAGGCGCTGCCGAATAACGGGCTGCCGGAGCAGCGGGTGCAGCGCATCTGCCAAAGGTGGGTGCCCACCCCGCGCGTGGAGATGATCGCCGACGGCGGGGGGTGCTCGCTGACGCACGTCCGCCTGCACCGCGACGTGTACTACACCGCCCAGAAGCTCGCGCCGCCGTCCAAGGGCGACGACGACATTTTGACGCGCTACGGGCGCCGGCTGCGCAAGCACGGGTACTTGGCGATCGACGAGGACGCTCCCGGGTGGGGCGTGTCGGGCAACCCGATCTACCTGCACGACCGCCCCGACGACGACCTTGACGAGTTCTATGTCCTGGGTGATAACAGCCCGCAGAGCTTGGACGGGCGGGCCTGGACGGCGGCGGCGCCGACGCTGAAGCTGTGGCGCAAGGGCGGGCGGATCCTGCCCAGCTTCCAGCGCGGCGCCGAGCCGGTCTACACGCTCGGGACCGTCCCGCGGTATAACCTCACGGGACGGGCGATGTTCGTATACTGGCCTTCGGGCTTCCGGATTCCGGGTCTGCCCGGATTGCCCGTGATCCCGAACGTCGGTAAGATGCGGCTGGTGCGGTGAGCTGGTGTTTTGTCGGTTTTTTCTTGACGGGCGTCGGGCGGCATCGCGGTGGCGCGGACGGAGTTATTCACAGATGCGTCGGAAGCACCACGGGCCCGCCGCGGCGCCTGTGCGAGACCCGCGCCACAGGCCGCAGAGCAGGGCCGGGCTGCCCCCGCGCGGCCTGAAACCCTGTAAGCTGTTCCTATATATCAGGTTACTTGTTGCTAGCGCCCCGCATGCAGCCCGGACGACAGGGGGCGCTGCGATGTCCGAGAAGCCGTAGACCGGCCGTCGGGCTCGTTGCCGATGGATAATCCACAGGTTATCAACAGGCGCGGCCCGGGCCGCGGATTCCCCGATATGATCCTCTTGAAGGCGGAAAACCTCGTCAAACGTTACAGCGGCCTGGCGGTCGTCGACCACGTCTCCATCGAGGTCGGACAGGGCGAGATCGTCGGGCTGCTCGGGCGGAACGGTGCGGGCAAGACCACCACCTTCCGCATGACGATCGGCATGATCGCCCCCGACGACGGCCGCGTCAGTTTCGACGGCATCGACGTCAGTCGCATGCCCATGTACCGCCGCGCCCGACGCGGAATGGGCTATCTCTCCCAGGAGCCGAGCATCTTCCAGCGGCTCACCGTTCGCCAGAACCTCACGGCGATCCTGGAGACGATGAACCTCTCACGCGCCGACCGGCGTCGGCGGTGCAGCAGTCTGCTGGAGCAGTTCGGCCTGTCGCACGTCTCGGACCACGCGGCACGGACGCTGTCCGGCGGCGAGCGGCGGAAGCTGGAGATCGCCCGCGCCCTGGTGACCAATCCCACGATGATCCTGCTGGACGAGCCGTTCTCGGGCGTCGATCCCATCGCGGTCCAGGACCTCCAGCACGAGATCCGCGGGCTCAAGGCCCGCGGCATCAGCATCCTGCTGACCGACCACAACGTGCGTGAGACCCTGACCGTCACCGACCGGTCCTACATCATGGACAACGGCAAGGTCCTCCGCGAGGGCCGCCCCCGCGATCTCATCAACGACGAGCTGGTCCGCAAGACCTACCTCGGGCGGACCTTCCGTGGCGACGAGTTCGACCGCTAGCCGCACGCCCCGGTAATTTCCGCAAAAAACCGCCCTTGCCCTTGCATCTGCCTCAACGCCGCTTAAGGTAGCTGCTGCGCCCGCCCGACGCGGGCGAGGAGGTCGCTACCGTGCCCAAACCCAAAGCCGTTGTCGTAGGTGCCGGCGGAATCTCGAACGCGTGGTTCGGTCCGCTGGTC
>JBMCUM010000018.1:0-15028 GCA_048622595.1 Planctomycetota bacterium
CCGCCCAGCTCGCGGGCGACCTCCCGCTCGATCTTGGCGAACGGGACCGGCTGGACGCGGTCCTGAAGCTTCTCCAGCTCCGCGATGTACGCCGGGGGGACCAGGTCCGGTCGCGTCGAGAGCAACTGGCCGAACTTGATGAACGTCGGGCCCAGCTCCTGCAGCGCCATCCGCACCCGCTGCGGTCGCGTCAGGCGGGAGCGGACGGACTGCCCCTCGTGGAGCTTGGCGCGGCGGCGGACGCGGGTCTTGCGTCCGACGGAAGCCAGCACCTCCTGCAACCCGTGTCGCGCCAGCACCGCCACGATGTGACGGTAGCGATGGAGGTGGCTCACGGTGCGGTTGAACCGGAGGCGCACGCTAGGTGGTCCGCTTCGAGGCGGCGTCGAGCTTGCCCTCGAGCCGCCGGATGTCCTCGCGCGTCGCCAGGTCCATGCGCGAGACCGCCTTCTCGACCTGCTTGTCGACGAGCTTCTCCAGCTCCGTGCGCGTCTTGTCGGCCGCCTCGATCGCGTCCCGCACGAAGCCCTCTTTGGCGCCCTTTTCGGCCTGGCCTCGCTTGACGTACTCGTCGAAGACCTTCTCCGCGCGCTGCCGCGTCATGGACAGGGCCCCGAGCCCCGCCGTCAAGAACTTGTCGATCGTCTCAAACATTTCCGACTCCTTTCCGGCTTTCAGAAAGTCTGTCGTTACGCCCCGCCACCTCGATTATATGCGCCGCGACCGCCCGCGTCGATGACCGTCCGCCTACGAGCCATTTGCGATGTGGCCTTTGTCCGTAGCGCGGGCGAGACGCCCGCGGTACGAATATCGCAAATGGCTCGCCTACGCCGCGGGTCGGTCAGTCGCCCAGGACGTACCGCCGCAGGTCGCGGGCATTGGCGACGGCGTAGCCCTCGGCGTCGTTGTTGAAGTAGGCGTAGACGTGCCGGTTTGCAGACAGGTGATCCTTGATCCGCCGCGCCGAGGCGGTCAGCGCCTGCGGCGTGTAGTCGCCCCCGTCGCCGGCGCCGTGGAAGCGGAGGTACACCCAGTCCGCGGTCGCCACGTGGGGGTGGTCGTCGATCAGGTCGTGCACGACCAGCGCCGCATTGTGGTCGCGCAGCACGGCGTAGATCCGCTCGCACAGCCAGTCGGGGTTGCGAAACTCCACCGCCCACCGGTGCCGTCGCGGCGCCTCGTCGAGGAACGCCGCCAGGCGCTCGGCGTCCGGGTTGAAGTTCGGCGGAAGCTGCACCAGGATCGGTCCCAGCGCCTCGCCCAGGCGCTCGGCGCGGTCCAGGAACATCCCGATCGTCCCCGACGGGTCCTTGAGACGCTTGAGGTGCGTTCCGTACCGGCTGAACTTCAGCGTGAAGCCGAACCCCTCCGGGGCGCGGCGCCGCCAGTCGTCGAACGTTTCGCCCTTGGGCAGATTGTAGAACGTGTTGTTGATCTCCACCGTGTCGAACGTCGCGGCGTAGTGCTCGAACCAGCGCTTCTTCGGGATGTCGTCGGGGTAGAAGACCCCCGCCCAGTGGCGGTACTGCCATCCGCTCGTGCCCACGTGCAGCAGCTTCTGTTGCGTCGTCATGGTGGCGGCTCCTGTCGGTGTGGCGCGGGGATGTCGCTCACGCGAACCGCAGCCCGTCGCTCTCGAGCTCGAGCTGGTCGCGGGCGTCGCGCAGCAGGTTCTTGAAGCGGATCGGGTTTTCGCGTGTCCGGGGTCCGGCCTGTGCGGCCGGCATGTACAGGCAGACGCTGTGCGGCGCCTCGTGCGTCAGCAGCTCTTTCAGTTCGTCCTGGGGAATCCAGCTCATGATTTCGCTTCGCTCCTGCGGCGGTTTCGGTTCGTCCGCCACCTTAATTATATGAGGGCGCTGAGCTTGAACCGTTGCCCGGCCGGTGGGTACAGTACGGTGACAGTCTCGAAAGCCCCGCTGACCGGAGCCCGAGCGACCCATGAGCCCGTCCAGGGCAGACCCGACAGATCGCCGCGACGCCGACACGCCCCATGAGGACGTGGACGCGCGGGTCGCCGAGCGCACCGCCGAGCTGGCCGCGGCCATCGACGACCTCCAGGCCGAGGTCCGCGACCGCATGGCGGCCGAGGAATCCCTGCGCCGGCACGCCGCGGCGCTTCGCGAGCAGGCGCAGCTTCTGGACCTCGCCCATGACGCGATCATCGTCCGCGACATGGACGGTCGGGTGGTGTTCTGGAACCGCGGGGCGGAGCACACGTACGGCTGGTCGCGCGGCGAGGCGGTGGGCAACTCGGCCCACATGCTGTTGCGGACGGAGTTCGACACGCCCATGGCGGAGATCGACGCCCGCCTGCGCCGCGAGGGTCGCTGGGAGGGGCGCGTGGTACGCCGGTCGCGCCGCGGGCAGCGGATCGTCGCCGATACCCGCTGGGCGTTGCGCCGCGACGAGAACGGCGAGCCGCTGGCCGTGTTGGAGATCGACACCGACGTGACCGAACGCGACCGGATCGAGCAGCAGTTGCGCCGCAGCGAGGCGCTGCTCGGCGAGGCCCAGCGGATCGCACGCCTGGGCAACTGGGAGCTGGACGTGCCCACGGGCGCGTTGTACTGGTCCGAGCAGGTCTATCGTATCTTCGGGCTCTCGCCGCTGGAGTTCCGCCCCACCTACGAGGGCTTTCTCTCGCGCGTCCATCCGGAGGATCGCCCGGCGGTCGAGGGGGCGGTCCGCGCGGCGATGGAGGAAGGTCGCCCCTACGGCATCGACCATCGCATCGTCCGCGACGACGGCGTGGTGCGTTACGTGCACGAGCAGGCGGAGGTCGGCTACGACGCCGACGGTCGCTCGCTTCGGATGAGCGGGACGGTGCAGGACATCACACGGCGCAAGCGCTGGGAGCAGGCCGGCGCCGAGGCGCGGCGCTACGCCGAGAGCATCGTCGAGACCATCCGCGAGCCGCTGCTGGTCCTGGACGAGCAGTTGCGGGTCGCCTCGGCCAACAGTGCCTTCTACGAGCATTTCGGCCTGGCGCCAGAGGGGGCGCGGCGTCAGCGCCTGGACGAGCTTGGCGGGGGGCAGTGGGACATCCCGGAGCTGCGCCGGCTTCTGCGCCGTGTGCTGACGCACGGGCAGCCCGTCGAGGATTTCGAGATCACCTGCCGATTCGAGCGCATCGGGCGGAGGGTGCTGCTGCTCAACGCCCGGCGGATTCGCTCGCGGCGGCGCACGCGCCTGGTGCTGCTGGCGATCGCGGACATCACGGAGCGGAAGCGCGCCCGCGAAGCGCTGGAGCGCGAGCGGAAGCGCCTGGACGCCGTGCTGCACATGCTGCCCGGGTGGGTGTGCCTCGTCGGGCGGGATTTCCGCTACCGGTTCGCGAACGACAGCTTCCTGGAGGTGTTCGGCGAGCCGGGCGACCGTCCCTGCTACGAGGTCCAGTTCGCCCGCTCCGGGCCCTGCGAGAACTGCCGCCTGCCGCGCGTCATCGACCGGCGCCAGGCCGAGCACTGGGTGCACGCCGACCACACCGGCGGGGACGGACGGGCGTTCGAGGTCTGGGCCTACCCGTTCACCGACATCGACGGAACCCCGGTGGCGCTGGAGCTGGGCATCGACGTGACGCGGCGCAAGCGCCTGGAGCGGCTGGTGATGGAGGCCAGCGAGACCGAGCGGCGCAGTATCGGGCGGGACCTGCACGACACGCTGGGACAGGACCTGACGGCGCTGGGCTTCCTGGTTCGCGGCTTCGCCGAGCGCGTCGGCGAGCAGATGCCCGACGAGGCGCCCGGCGCCGAGCAGATCTCCAAGCTGATCAACCGGGCGGTGGCGCGGGTCCGCGCCCTGGCGCGCGGGCTGGACCCGGTGGGCCTGCACGAGGACGGCATCGCCGCCGGGCTGATGGAGCTGGCGCACACGACGCAGGAGGTCTTCAACGTGCCCTGCCGGTTCGAGTGCGACGACGGACTGGCGTTCGGCGACGAGGCGATCCTGACCCACCTGTACCACATCGCCCGCGAGGCGGTCTCCAACGCCGCCAAACACGCCCGCGCCACGAGGATTGACGTCTCGCTTCGGCGAGAGGATGATCGGATCGTCCTGACGGTCCGCGACGACGGCGTGGGCCTGCCCGACGACGTCGATGACGACGAGGGCGAGGGCGTAGGGTTGCACATCGTGCGGTATCGCGCAAGCGTCATCAACGCGACGCTGTATCTCGGACCGGCCCAGCCGCGGGGAACGTGCCTGAGGGTCTCCGTCCCCGAGCGACGCTGCGCCCAGGAGAAGTCCCGTGAGTAAGGCACGCTCCCGGACGGAGGATTCCCACGCCCGCGACGGGACGGACGGGTCCAGCAGCGTCCTGATCGTCGACGATCACCCCATCGTGCGACAGGGCATCCGGATGCTGCTCGACCAGCAGGAGGACCTGTGTGTCTGCGGCGAGGCCGAAAGCGCCGCCGAGGCCTTGCGCGTCCTGAACCAGGATGCGCCGGACGTGGCCGTGGTGGACCTGACGCTCAAAGACAGCAGCGGGCTGGAGCTGATCAAGGACATCCGGGCGCGCTGGCCCGACGTGCGGATCCTCGTGCTGTCCATGCGCGACGAGGCCTTTTACGCCGAGCGCTGCCTGCAGGCCGGGGCGAGGGGGTACGTCACCAAGGAGCAGGGCCCCACGCAGGTGATCGAGGGGATCCGCGCTGTGCTGGGGGGGAGGGTGTACCTCAGCGAGGAGATGGCCTCGAAGGTGCTCAGCAAGTTCGCCGCGGGCGGCGGCGAGGGGGGCTCGCCCGTGCAGTCCCTGACGGACAGGGAGCTGGAGATCTTCCAGCTCATCGGCGCGGGGCTGACCCTCCGCGAGATCAGCCAGCGCCTGCACGTCAGCCCCAAGACGGTGGATTCCCACCGCGAGCACATCAAGGACAAGCTCGGGCTCGACACGGCCAACGACCTGCTCAAGCACGCCATCCAGTGGGTGCAGATGCAGGGGCCCTGAGCTGTCGGGGCCCGCACCGGCGCCGTCCCGCCCGCCTCCGCGAGGGCGGCGAGCTTCTCTGTTCGCACAACTCCCTTTTTTGTATGCGGTTGTGGTTTGCACGTCCCCGGCAACGCGCCCTGTCGGCACGTCGCGACCCGCCTGCATCCCGTGCCCGGCCTGCCCGGCGGTATAGGGGATTCCCCCAGGCGGCGTAGGGGTCCGCCGGTCGCTGAATAGGGGCTGCGGCCCGATTGTCATACGCCGTGGCGTGGTGACAATTGAGTCACAACGCCGGACGCATGAGGCGCCCGGCGCGGACGAGCGAGCGGTTCCGGAAGGAAGGTGCACAAGTGACATACCGCATCGAAATGAGTCAAGTCCCGGGACGGGGCTACCGGGCGAGCTGCCCGGGGTTGCCCGGGTGCAGGGTGTACGCCGACAGCTTGGAGCACGCGCGGGCGAAGATTCGCGACGCCGTGGCCGGATACCTCGCGAGCATGGACGTGGCGCTGCCGCGCGAGCTGCGGCGCATGTACTTTCGCGAGCCGGCCGGCCGTGGCTTGTGACCTGATCCGCCCGCGTCGACGCAAAGCCGCCCGGAGCCCGACTGGAACATCGAGAGCAGAAAGGACGCACTCATGGCCCGCAACCGGACGCATAGCAAGACCGCCGCAGCCGGAAACGAGCTGACCGCCGAGCAGCGCCGCGTTTTGCGGCGCATGGAGCGGTTCGAGGTGGGGCTTGCGAACCTGGAGTACGTCGACCATCCGTCGTTTTCGAAGCGCGGCACCGAGCAGAAGCTCTGGGGCGCGGCGAGCATGGACATCCCCGTGCCCCGCTACAACCTGCTTCCGGAGGTCGCCGAGGAGATGCCCCACGTCCCGCCGGCGCGGTCGACGCTCAGCCCGGACGAGGAGAAGATGCTCTTCCTGCGGTACAACTACGCCAAGTACCGCCTGCGGAAGCTTCTGGCCGACGCGAAGCGCGCCACGCCGCGCAGGCGCCGCGAGATCACCCGGTGGAAGCACCGCGCCCGCACGGCGCGGTCCCAGATCGTCCACGCCAACCTCCCGCTGGTGCCCAGCATGGCCAAGCGGTCCCGCAACACGGACGTGGAGTTCACCGAGCTGATCTCGGAGGGGTACATGGCCGTTCTGCGGAGCGTGGAGAAGTTCGACGTATCGCGCGGGTTCAAGTTCTCCACGTACGCGTGCCGGTCGATCCTGTCGAGCTTCCACCGTCTGTCCAGCAAGACGCTGACGAAGCGCAAGTACATCAATGCCCAGTACGACCCGAACATGGAGGAAAGCGACTACGGCCAGCGGCGCCACGCCGAGCAGCGCACCGACGCGATCGAGACCGTCCGCGAGGCGCTGCGCCGCAACGCCGCGGACCTGTCCGAGATGGAGCGCACCGTCATCGAGAAGCGCTTCCCCGTGCTGTCCCGCGGGGCGCCCCAGACGCTGTCCCAGGTCGGACGCGCCGTCGGACTGAGCAACGAGCGGGTCCGCCAGATCGAGCGCCAGTCCCTGGCCAAGATCCGCGACACCCTCGGGACGCACTTCGCCCTCTGAGCCGCGCACCGCGCCGCGGGCTTGCACCGCCACCGGGCCCGGCGCATCATGGCGACGACGCCGCGGGCTTGCACCGCCGCCCGCGCCCCAACACGGAAAGGACCCGACATGCGTGCCACCATCGACGAGGGTTGCATCGGTTGCGGATTGTGCCCGGAGGTCTGCCCCGAGGTGTTCGAGATGGACGACGACCAGGCCGTCGTCAAGGCCGACCCCGTCCCCGCCGACGCGGAAGATTCCGCGCGCGAGGCCGCCGAGTCCTGTCCCGTCGACGCGATCGCCCTGGAGGAATGACCCCGCGCTTCAGAGCTTGCGGCTGCGCTGGAGGATGTCCTTCAGATCCCCGCAGACGCGGTTGACTTGCGCGTCCTTCAGGTCGAGGATGTCCCGCAGCGCCTCGCCGATGGCGGGGATGTACTTCTCGATGTAGCTGCGCTTCTTGAGCTCCTGGCGCATGCGTCGCGCGCGGTTGACGTGGCGCCCGAGCTTCCGCCCGCACTCCTGAAGCGCCAGACGCATCTCCTTGAGAATCTCCGGGTACGAGGCGATCGCCTCCTTCGACTCGCTGGTGAACGGAACCCATACCGACGCCATGTGCAGCACCACCGTCAGCGGACCGGCCGGAAGGGCGCCCCGCGCCTGGGAAAGCCCGTAGGACTTCCAGTTCATGCCCGCCACGGCCTTGTAGATCGCGCACGCCGACTGCTGGTACTGCAGGGGGACGCGGTTTGCGAAGCGGATGAGCTTGGCCAGGGGATCGCCGTCGCGGTCGCCGTTTCCGTTTCCGCCGGGCTTGCGGGCGCCGTCGCCGGGGGGCCGTCTGGCCTCGCCGTCGGCGGCCTGGTCGTCCTTCTCGCACCGGCCGTACGCCAACGCCGCCTCGATGATGAACGGGTTGCCGCGATAGACCGCCGGTCGGCGCGTGGTGGCCGTGTAAAACGCCGCGTCGACCACCTCCTTCAGCCCCGCCACGAGCTTGTCCTCGCCGATGGGCACCACGCAGTCGGTCGCCGGGGCCATGATCCGCGTGTCCTGGATGGCGCGGTAGATGCCCCTGGCGGCGTCGCCGTTGAGGCGGGAGGGCTTGGCCTTGGGGCGGACGCCGGCCTTGGCGAGGATTTCCTGGGCGACGCGCGGCGAGACGCGGCAGAACTCCGTGGTGAGGAACTGCGTGACCGTTCGCGCCTTGCTGTCGGACATCATCTTCAGCAGCACGCCCAGCTCGATGCCGTAGGGGTGCGGGCGGATGGACTTCGGTACCGGCGGAAGGGCGTTGACGCCGGCGTCGTAGGTCTCCTCCCGCCCGTCGGGGGCGTGGTAGATCAGCGTCACGTGCGGGTTGGCGATCGCCGTCTGGGCGAGGTAGTCGTCGACGCTCTGACGGCCTTTCTGGTAGCGGGCCTCCAGCTCGATCTGGACGCGCGTCCCGTGCTTGACGTCCCAGTCGACCGGCTCGTCGGTGATGATGTCCGGGCGGTTGGTGCGGGTGTCGATCTGGAGCTCGTAGTAGTGGGCCTTGGCGCGCGGGTCGGTCCGCGACGTGATCTTGACCGGCTGTCCCGTCGTCAGCAGCCCGTACATCCCCGCCGCCGAGATGCCGATGCCCTGCTGGCCGCGGCTCATCCGCAGGCGGTGGAACTTGCTGCCGTACAGCAACCGCCCGAAGATGCTCGGGATCTGCTTGCGGAGAATCCCGGGCCCGTTGTCCTGCACGGCGATGCGGAAGTGCGTCTCGCTGAGCTGCTCGATGCCCAGCTCGACCACGGGGACGATCCCGGCCTCCTCGCAGGCGTCCAGGGCGTTGTCCACCGCCTCCTTGACTGTCGTCAGCAGTGCCTTGCGCGGGTTGTCGAAGCCCAGAAGGTGGCGGTTCTTGGCGAAGAACTCGCTGATGGAGATGGCCCGCTGGCTCTTGGCCATCGCCTCGGCGTCCGCGTAGGTCGCCCCGGACGCGCGCCGGACGGTCTTGCCGCCGGAGCCACCGCCGCCCGAGCGGGATGATGCGCCGCGCTTCTTCGCGCCTCGCTTCGGAGTGGATTTTTTCCCGCCGCCGCGGCGCGCCGTGGGGCGCTTCTTCGCGCTGCCCTTCGAGGGGGACTTCTGCGTCCCGCTCCGGCGCCCGCCGGGGCGCGGCGACCCGGCGGCGGGTTTGCCCCCGGTCTTCTTGCCGGTGCGCTTGGCGCCGGAGGCGGATGATGTCCGCTTGCGGCCCGTGTTGCGGCTGGATTTGTGCCTGGCCATCCGTGGCGTCCTCGCGGTGCTCCCGCAACGTGAACGTAAAAACCCTCGCCGGGGCGTGTCAAGCGCGCCGGGGAGGGCGGTTTTTGCTTGTCCGCGCCGCGGGCGCGCGGACAATGTCCCGGCGGGCAGGTCACCGGGGCTGAATGGAAGCGGAGCAGACGGATGCAGGTGGTGTTTTTCGGCAGCGGGATCAGCGCGGTGCGGTCGCTCCGCGCCATCGCGGCGTCCGAGCACGACATCATTCGTGTGGTGACCCAGCCTGCGCGACCGGCCGGGCGCGGACGGACGCCGCGGTGCACGCCCGTTGCGGACGCGGCCCGCGCCGCAGAGCTGGACGTGGTCGAGTGTCCGGACGTCAACGCGGCGGCGTTCGTGAGCGACCTGCGCGCCTCGAAGCCCGACGTGCTGTGCGTGGTGGACTTCGGTCAGCGTCTGGGCAGCGAAGTCCGCGGCGCCGCGCCGCACGCGGCGTTCAACATGCACGGCTCGCTGCTTCCGAAGCTGCGCGGCGCGGCGCCGGTGCAGTGGGCGATCATCCGCGGGCACGAGCGAACCGGCGCGACCACCTTCCGCCTCATCGACCGCATGGACGCCGGTCCGATCTACCTCCAGGAAGACACGCCCATCCGCCCGAGCGAGACGGCCGAGGAACTCAGCGATCGGATCGCCGGGATCGGCGCGGGGCTGGTCGTCCGCACGCTGGACCTGCTGAAGGCGGGAACCGTCGAACCGCAGACGCAGGACGATACCCGGGCGACGCGCGCCCCGCGGCTGCGCAAGACCGACGGCGTGCTGGACTTCACCGCTGACGCCGAGCAGGTGCGCAACCGCGTTCACGGGACGTGGCCGTGGCCCGGTGGACAGGCGACCTTCGTCGGGGCGGACCGCGGCGCCCAGGCGGTGGTGATCGCCCGGGCGGAGGTCGCCGACGGACCGGCGCGCGGGGCCGGCGGCGTGCTGGACGAGGAGCTGTGCCTCTCCTGCGGTCGCGGGCGGCTGCGCATTCGTCAGATCAAGCCGGCCGGCAAGCGGTTGATGACGTGGAGGGATTTTGTTAACGGGTACCGAGTCGCGGAGGGAGACCGCTTCGAGCGAAAGGACGCGTAAGCGGATGTCGAACGACCCGCGCGACATCGCGGTCTGGGCGCTGGAGGACCGCAAGGGGAACGTGACCCGGCGCCTGGAGCAGTTGTTCCAGCGGGACCGTCCCGCCCCGCCCGACCAGGCGCTGGCGCGGGAGCTGGCGCTGGGGGCGTGTCGCCGACGGGGCACGATCCGTGCCCTGCTGCAGGCCTACATGGACCAGCCCGACCGCCGCCTGCCCGGAACCGTCAACGAGATCCTCGTCGTGGGGGTCTACCAGCTCGTGTTCCTCGACCGCGTGCCCGACCACGCCGCCGTCAACGAGGCCGTCGCCCAGACCGTCCGGCACCACCACAAGCGCCAGAGCGGACTGGTCAACGGCGTGCTGCGAACCCTCGCCCGCAAGCTCGCCGAGCCCGTGACCGGACCGCCGCCGCTCGATCCGCACGCCGTTCCGCTCAGCGCCGACCGCTATCGTCACGCCGACCGGGCCGTGTTCGCCGATCCGCAGGCGGACCCTGCGGGGTTTCTGGCCGCCGCGTACTCGCTGCCGGAACCGCTGGCGAGGCGTTGGGTCGAGCAGCTCGGGTCGCTGTCCGTCGCGGCCCAGGTCGCGGCCCACGCCGCGGCGCGGGCGCCGCTGACACTGCGAGTCAACCCGCTGACCGCCGAGCCCGCAGCGCCCGGACCGGACACCGTCGCCGACGCGGTCCAGGCGGTCTGCCGATCCCTCCGCGCCGACGGCGCCGAGCCGCAACGTCACGAGAACGGCATCAGCGTGGTCCTCCCGCGAAGCGCGCACCTCGGCGAGCTGCGCGCCTTCCGCGAGGGGCGCGTCCAGCCGCAGGATGCGACCGCCACGGCCGTGGTTGACGCGGGCGCGTGCGAGCCGCACACGCGCGTGCTGGACTTCTGCGCCGCGCCAGGCACGAAGACGACGCACATCGCCGAGAAGATGCGGCGGACGGGGACGCTCGTGGCCGTGGACGTCTCCGGCGAGAAGCTCGAGCGGATCGAGGACAACTGCCGCCGGATGGGGCATACCAATGTCACCACCATGCTCGCCGAGCAGGTCGGCTCGCTGGAGGCGGACAGCTTCGACGTGGTGCTGGTCGACGTGCCCTGCACGAACACCGGGGTGCTTGCCCGTCGCCCGGAGGCACGGTGGCGATTCGCCGTTCCGGCGCTGAAGCGAGCGGCCGACGAGCAGGTCGAGCTGCTGGCGACGGCGTCGCGGTTCGTGGCGCCCAGCGGGCGACTGGTCTACAGCACGTGCAGCATCGAGCCGGAGGAAAACGACGGGGCGGTCCGGCGCTTCATGGGCCGCGAGCCCGACTTCACGCTCGTCGAAGACAAGCTCACCCTGCCCGGCGGGGCGACGGACCCGACCCGCTGGCACGACGGGGGCTACTACGCCGTCCTGCGACGGACCTGACGCCGTTCGTATGAGCCATTTGCGATGTGGCCTTTATCCGTAGCGCGGGCGAGATGCCCGCGGTACGAACATCGCAAATGGCTCTTACGGGTCCGGCGGTCTGTGCAAACCGTTTCCGGCGTTGTATCCTCGGGAGCTGTACGTCCGCGTTCTTCGCGACTCCGCGGCGCGTACCGCTCGTTCCATGGCGAAGAAGAACCGGAAATCCAACCGCCCTCCGCGGATCGAGAACCGCCGGGCGCGGCACGATTACCACATCGAGGCCGTCATCGAGTGCGGGATCGAGCTGACCGGAACGGAGGTCAAGTCCCTCCGCGCCGGAAAAGCCAGCATCGACGACGCCCACGGCCGCGTCCGTGACGGGCAGCTTTGGCTGGTCGGGGCGGACATCGCCCAGTACCCCCAGGCCGCCGGCGCCTTGCAGCACGAGCCGACGCGCCCGCGCAAGCTGCTGGCGCGCAGGCGGCAGATCGCCGAGCTGGGCGAGCACGCCTCCCAGAAGGGACGGACGCTGGTCCCGCTGCGGGTCTACTTCAAGCGCGGGTGGGCGAAGGTCGAGCTGGGCCTGGCGGTCGGCAAGCGCGCCTATGACAAGCGCGAGAAGCTCAAGCGCCGACAGCAGCAGCGCGACGTGGAGCGGGAGATGCGACGGTACGGATGAGGCGAGCCCGGAGACCGGACCCCGAGGCGGTTGCCCATCGCACGCTGCTGCAGAATCGACAAGATGACCCGGACATCACAAACACTGATGGAGATGTACGAGGCGATGCGCGAGCGGTTCGGGCATCGCGCGTGGTGGCCGTCGCAGGCCGGGGCGGACTCGCCCGACGGGAAGCTCGAGATCTGCGTCGGGGCGATCCTCACGCAGAACACGAACTGGCGCAACGTCGAGCGCGCCCTGGACAACCTCCGCCACGCCGGGCGCCTGGCGCTGTCCGCCATCGACGAGACGCCTCACGAGCGACTCGCCGAGCTGATCCGTCCGGCCGGGTACTTCAACGTCAAGGCCCGTCGGCTCAAGGATTTCGCCGCGGCCGTCCGCGCCGACTGGGGCGACGACGTCGCCGGCTTCCTGGACCGCTCGCCCGACGTGCTGCGCGAGGAGCTTCTGACGATCCGTGGCATCGGTCGCGAGACGGCCGACAGCATCATCCTCTACGCGGCGGGGAAGTGCTCGTTCGTGGTCGACGCCTACACGTTCCGGATCCTGTTTCGCCATCACCTCGTCGGTCCGGAGGACGATTACGAGTCGGTCCGGGACCTGTTCGAGTCGTCCCTGCCGGGGGATGTGGAGCTGTGGAACGACTACCACGCCCAGCTCGTCGAGACGGGCAAGCGGTTCTGCAGGAAGCGACGCCCGCGCTGCGCCGGCTGCCCGCTGGAGCCGTTCGACCACGACCCCGAGGCGGGGATGGAGTGGTGATTCGTTGACTCGTGGATTCGCGGACTCGAAGGTGCCGGGGTTTGCGACCCGTAAGGGGGCACAACCACGCCAGAAGCAGTGAGCGGTCAGGCCGGGTCCACGCCGATGGCGCGACCGCTCATCGCCGCGCCGCGACGGCCGCGTTCCGCCGCGCCGCCAGCCGCTCGACGGTCCGCTCGTCCGGGTCGGCGATCTCCTGAAGCTCGTTCGGGTCCGTTTGCAGGTCGTACAGATGCCTCCCGGCGTCGTCGTAGACCAGCTTGACCCGCCCGTCGGTGACCATGTCCCAGCAGCCGTGGTCGGGGCGGCACAGCGCGCTGGTGACCGCGTCGCGGTGCGAGTTTGTCTCGCCGGCCAGAAGCGCCCGCAGACTGCGGGCCTCCATCTCCGGCATGGGCGCGGTGCCGG
The DNA here is from genome assembly GCA_048622595.1 of Planctomycetota bacterium. Taxonomy (GTDB): domain Bacteria; phylum Planctomycetota; class Phycisphaerae; order SM23-33; family SM23-33; genus JAGXKT01. Next base: position 13,098 of record JBMCUM010000018.1, read on the forward strand.
CGGCATCGACGAATGTCGCGGCCAGGTCGTGCAGCAGCACCAGCGCATCGGTGCGCACGCCTCGGCGGACGCCCGGGCCCGCCACGATCAGCGGGATCCGCGCCGACGCCTCCCGCCACGTCGACTTGCCGAATCGGTCGTGGTCGCCGAGCATCTCCCCGTGATCGCTGGCGTAGACGACCAGCGTGTTGTCCAGTTCGCCGCGGGCCTCGACGGTCTCCAGGAACCGCCCGACCTGCGCGTCGATGTGCTCAATCATCGCCGCATAATGCCGCCGGATCTTCTCGTGCGATTCCCGCGCCTCGGGCAGGTCGGATGCCGGCGTCGGCGGCGGAACCCGGCGGTTGCGGACGCTGTCGGCCATCTCGGCCGTCACGTCGAACGGGCTGTGGGGACCGGCGAAGTTCACCACGAGGTGCCACGGCGTGCCCCGTGGAAAGCCGCGCAGGAAGCGAAGCCCGTTGTCGGCGATCCAGGTATCGCAGTAGGCGTCCTGAGGCAGCACGGAGATGTGCGCGCCCGGGCGCTGGGTCAGTTGCTCGGCGTACGCGTCGGCCAAGCCGCGCTGCTGGAGGAAGTGCAGGTAGGGGCCTTTGGCGGTTCCGGCCTGGAGGTAGCTGGAGACGCCGTCGATCTTGCCCTCGTTGTCGATTCCCTCGGTGAAGCCCCACTCGTCGAGCAGGCGCGAGCCGTCCAGGTGCCAGTCCAGCGGCTTGGTCAGGTCCTTGTGCAGGTCGAACTTGCCCACGCCGGCGACGCGGTAGCCCGCATCCCGCAACGCCTGGTAGTAGGTGGGCAGGCCCAGGGGGTAGTCCTGGTTGTTGTTCCACACGCCGCAGTCGCCGTAGGCCCGCCCCGACGCCAGGCACGCCCGCGCCGGGGCGCACAGCGGCGACGGCGTGTAGGCCTTGTCGAAGGCGGTCCCTTCCCGCCGGAGGCGGTCGAGGTTCGGCGTCCGCAGGTCCAGGCCCTCGGCGGGTCCGGCCCAGTCAGGCCGCTGCTGATCGGGCAGGAAGAACAGGATGTTCAGGGGGCGTGGGGGCATCGCGTCGTCTCCGTTCAGGGGGGTTCGGCGCCGCGGCGCCTCGCGCCCATCGCCGTCACGGCGGGCCTTCTTACACGTTACACCGGCGCGGGAATCGGCGCGACGTCGCCGCCGGCGGGGCGCAGAGGCAGGCGGCGGACGTGCATCCGGGTCGCTACAGCTCCTGGATGTCCTTGACCTTCGCCTCGAGCAGCTCGTCGATCTGCTGCTCGTAGGTGCCCGTGAGCTTCTGGATCTCGTCCTTGCAGCGCTCGGCGTCGTCCTCGGGGAGGTCGCCGGCCTTTTTTTCCTTGTCGGCCTGCTTGTTGGCGTCGCGACGGGCGTTGCGGACGGCGACGCGGCTTTGCTCGGCCATCTTCCGGACCTGGTTGACGAGCTGGTCGCGCCGCTCGCCGGAAAGCGGGGGGACGGTCATGCGGATGACCTTCCCGTCGCTGTGCGGGGTGATGCCGATGTCGCTGGCCTGGATCGCCTTGTCGATCGCCGAGATGCTGTTCGGGTCGAACGGCTTGATGACGATCAGGTTCGCCTCCGGCGTGGCGATCGTCGCCAACTGTCGCAGGTCCGTCGGCGAACCGTAGTAGTCCACCTTGATGTGCTCGACCAGCCCGCTCGATGCACGCCCGGTGCGGATGCCCCGCAACTCGTTGCGGAAGTACTTGACGGCCGATTCCATGTCCTCTTCGGCTTCCAGGAGTATGTCGTCTGTGGGCATGGCTTATCTTTCGCGCCTCGCCGGCGAACAACTTAGAGCAGTTTGCAGAAACCCTGTCGCCCTCTTCTGGATGCGGCTTCGCCCGGCGGCGTCCGGTCATACGAGCGGCCGCATGGCCGGCTGCATCGACCCGTACGGGCCTGCTTCGCCGTCCTTGCCGGGCTCGTCCTC
>JBMCUM010000019.1:0-15017 GCA_048622595.1 Planctomycetota bacterium
GACGCGCTGGACTGGCCGTTGAAGCCGGAGCAGCTCGAGGACCTGGTGGCGCGGATGCGGCGGCTGACGGACCGCGACGCGCGCCCGGACGAGCCGGGACGTTGGCGGATCGGGCTGGTGGCGAAGTATCTGTTCTCCGCGCCGCGGCGGCGAGGACTGGCGGTGCACTGGTCGGACTCCGTGGACGCCGCGGCGCTGGGCGAGCGGATCGGCGAAGCCCGCGCCGCGCTGGGGCTGTCCGACCGCGTCGGGCCGGATGCCCGGTGACGGGTCCGCGGGGGGCTCGCGCGCCCGCATCCCGCACTGCCCGACCGCCGCGCTACATATCCGCCAGGCGCTGGGCCTTGTCGCGGGCGATCAGGGCGTCGACCAAGGGGTCGAGCTCGCCGTTGAGGACGCGCTCGAGGTTGTAGTTGGCGCCCTGCTGCCCCTCGCCCCTGAGCCGGTGGTCCGTGCAGCGGTTCTGCGGGTAGTTGTACGTCCGCACGCGCTGGGAGCGGTCGCCCGAGCCGATCATGGCCTTGCGCGCGGCGGCCTCCTCGGCGAGCTGCTGCTGTCGGTAGTGTTCGTGGACGCGCGAGGCGAGAATCCGCCGCGCCTTGGCGCGGTTCTTGTGCTGGGACTTCTCGTCCTGCATGGACACCGTGATGCCCGTGGGCAGGTGGTCCAGTTTGACGGCCGACTCGAGCTTGTTGACGCTCTGCCCGCCCGGACCGCTGGAGTGGCTGGTGTGCTCCTCGACGTCCCGGTCCCAGTCGATCTCCACGTCGAGCTGCTCCGGCTCGGGCAGGACCGCCACCGTCGCCGCCGACGTGTGCACCCGCCCCTGTGATTCGGTCTGCGGGACGCGCTGCACCCGGTGACCTCCGCCCTCGTACCCCAGGCGGCTCCACGCGCCGTCGCCGGTGACGTTGGCGATCACCTCGCGGAACCCCCCCAGCTCGGTCGGATTGGCCGAGAGAACCTCGAACTTCCACCCCCGCACCTCGGCGTAACGCTGGTACATCCCCACAAGGTCCGCGACGAACAGCGCCGCCTCCTCGCCGCCCGTGCCCGCTCGCAGCTCGAGGATGACCGAGCGGGTCCCCGCCTCGTCGCTCATGACCAGCAGGCCCTTGACCTCCTCCAGCGCCTCGTCGGCGCGGTTGCGCAGATCGTCAACCTCCTCGCCGGCGAGGGTCTTGAGGTCCGCCTCGGCGTTCGCGTCGTCCAGGATGGCGCGGGCCTCGGTGAGCTGACGGGTCAGCTGCCTGTACCGCCGATAGGGCTCGACGATCCGCCCGAGGCGCGCGTGCTCCTTGGCGACGCGGACGATGCGGTCGGCGTCGGAGGCGACCTGGGGGTCGTTCATCTGCTCGGCCAGCTCGGCGTACTGGGCGTCCAGCTCGTCGAGCTTGGCCAGGAGGGTTCCCTGCTCGGTCGACGGCATGAGGGGTCTCGGTGACGACACAACGCCGCCGGTACGGCGCAGGCGCGCGGTACCGGCGGGCGGGGTCGCGGGCGGTTACTTCTTCCCGGAATCGCCGCCCTTCTTGAAGTAGTCCCCGCCGAACTTACGCTGGAACTTCTCCACGCGCCCGGCGGTGTCCACGTACTTCTGCCTGCCCGTGTAGAACGGGTGGCAGTTGGAGCAGATGTCCACCTGGATATCTCCGGCGGTGGAGCGCGTCGCGAACGTGTTGCCGCAGACGCACGTCGCCTTGCTTTCCGTATAGTCGGGATGGATCTCGGGTTTCATTGCTCGGGTCTCCACCTGGTCGGAATTCGCCAAAACCCCAGCGTACCATACCGCCGACGCGGGTCAATGGTTTTCGTCCGCCCAGCCATTTGCGATGTGGCCTTTATCCGTAGCGCGGGCGAGACGCCCGCGCTACGAACATCGCAAATGGCTCGGCGCCGGCTCGCGTCCGCCGCCGCGGCGGACCGACCCGTCAGGCACGCGGGACTGGGAACGTCACGCCTCCGGCCGGGAAGATCGTCGCGCGCGCCTCGGTGCCGTTGAGGCGCTCGTCGGCGGCGTCGATGGCGTCGGCCGGGTCGGCGAAGCTCTCCATGCCCGGGAATCGCACGCCCGCCTCGGCGAGCGTCGGCGAGACCAGCAGCAGCGGGTTGCGGTGCAGGATGCGCAGCGCCATGCGCACGAAGAACGCCGCGTCGCCCGCCAGGCGCGGAACCAAACGGGTCACCAACGTCGCAAGGGCCTCCGGGCCCAGCGCCCGTACCGCGCGGCGCGTCCAGGCGGGGCTCAGCGGCCAGGCCGGAACCCGCATACCGGCCAGCCCGTTCGCGCACCGCGTCAGGCAGATGATCGGCGCGCCCGCCGCGGCCGCGTACCGCGTGTTGGCGATGCACTTGAACGACTGCCACAGGTCCCCGTCCAGCGGGTGAGCGTTGGTAATCAGCACGTCGGCCGGGCTCTCCGGAACCACGCCGCAGGTCACCGCACAACGCTTGGCGAGCATACGGTGCGTGGGGACGGGCCGACCGGTGGCGATGGTTTCCGGCAGCCCGTCGGCATCGAGGAGGTACTGGACGGTGAAGGTGGTCCCCTTACCGGCGTCCAGCAGCTCCCCGGCCGCGTCGATGGCGCGGCGCATCGGGTTGTGCTGCGGGTCGGTTCCCACGAGCTGCCGGTCGCTGCGCCCGACGCCCAGACGGTGCAGCCCGCCGATGGTCGACTCGTGCGCGCAGCCGGGGTAAAGCATCTTGTACCCCCCGCCGAAGCCCGCCTGCAGATGCGGGTTGACCGCGGAGATGACGATGCGCAGGTCCGCCTGAGCGACGCGGCGCTCAGTAAGCACCTCGACCCGACCCACGCGACCGGCGCGCACGTATGCGGACGGGTCGTCCCACGGATTGCAGCGCCAGGCGATGCCGTCGGCCGCGTCGCCGAGCTTTGCCGCGGCTGCGTCCGGCGTCATCGGCGGATGGCGCCCGGTGGCGAAACAGATCCCGATCTGCTGCGGCGAGAACCCGGCGTGGCGGACCTCGCGCAGGACGATGGCGAGGATCTCCGGAAGGGGGCTGTGGCGGCTGTCGTCTTCGACGATCAGCTCGACGCGTCCGGCGCGCCGCGCGGCCAGCAGGCGATCGAGACCCGGACCGGTGCCCGGCTGGTTCAGCGCGCGTGCGAGGCGCTCGGTCCAGTCGCCGGGTGCGGGTCGCATCTGCGGCTGGGCCACCTGGCGGACGGTCCAGTGCGCCGGCAGGTCCAGCTCCAGCGTCGCGGCGCCCCAGGGCACGGAGATCTCGGGCATCGAACGTCCTTTCCCAACGACGGCGCGCTAGCCGACCTTCCGCCCGACGCAGACATGGTACACACCCAGCGGCTCGCGAATCGAGGCGAAATCGTCCAGCCCCGTCGGGCGCATCAGCGCCGCCAGCTCCTCCGGCGTGCGGTAGAACATGTGCAGCCCGAACACGCGCCGGCAGAAGCGGTCGGTCCCGTGGGCGCAGGAGATGCTGTTGAACACGATGTGCCCGCCGGGGCGCATCACCTCGGTCACGGCCGAGAGGATATCGCCGATCTGCGCGTCGGTGAGGTACTCGCAGATGCCGATCATCTTGACGATATCCGGGGGGGTATCGAGGAGCCGCTCGACGTTGCGGACGTCGTCGCAGATGTAGCGGACGCGGTCGGACAGCCCGAGCTGACGCGCCACACGCCGTCCGTAGGGGAACGCATCGGGGTTCAGATCCACCAGCGTGGCGTGGGCGTCGTCGCGCGACCGGGCCAGGGCGTCCAGGATGATCCGCCCGGGACCGGCGCCGAGGCACAGCACGTTGGGGCGCTGGTGGGGGCACTGGTCGATCAGCCCGGCGAGGAAGCGTCCGGCCAGGCGGCGGCGGTTCCGCAGCGCCGTGGGGATCGTCCCCCCACTGACCAGCGCCTTGTCGGCGACCTGGCGGGCGCGGTTCTCGTAGCTGATGACCATGCTCCGCCATCCGCCGGGATCGGCCCAGTTTGCCGCGGCCAGCTCGCTCCTGCCCAGCCGAAGCAGCCCGCGGACCAGCCCCGCCGGGGCGTAGTTGGCGAACGGGTTGACCGCCAGGGTCTTGATCAGCCGATCGCCGGGCGTGAAGCGTTCGAACCGCACGTCCTCGGCCCAGGCGCGGCAGGTCGCGTCGAGTGAGCTCATGGTCGGAGTATATCAAGCAGCGGGCGGGGAGGGCTAAAGTTTCGCGTCCGCCCCGGCCGATAACACGTCCGGCCCGGCGCGCCGCTTCGGTCCGGTTCTCGCCCACGCGCCCGTGGGCGCGAACGTTTGAACGCAAGCCAGAGGATGTGCACGATGAACAAACGGGAACTGATCGACGCCATCACCGGGATCAATCGCAGCGCGCAGCCGGCCTTTCTGGCCCTGTTCAGCGACGAGGAGCTCGGCGAGTACCTCGCGCACCTGCGGCGTGTCGACGCGCCTCGACTGACGGGCGACGCGGCGCGCTACGAGCGGTACTTCCGGAAACCCCGCACCGCGGCGGAGCGAACCGCGGCCCCGGACCGCGCGTCCGCCTCCCGTCCGCTCGCCACCGTTGCTTCGCGGGATGGCGACGGCCGGCAAATCGCCTCCGCTACCGCGCGCGCCACGGCATCCGCCGCGCCCTTCGCCGATGCGCCAGCGCCCGCTTCAGCCGGACCGGCGCTGTTGTAGTTCGCCTCGCCCCTCGGCGCTGCGTCGTTGGCACGGCCGGACCTGCCGGCCTGTGTCGACGCGCGCAGCCGCGGCGATTCGCTTGACTTCCGGGGGCCTTTGCGGTTCGGTTGACGTTTCGTCCGACGCGTCGGAACACGTCGGCGCAACCGAGCAGAAGGGTCCCGATGAGTCTCACCAGCGAATGGCGCAGCCGGGTCGATACCTGGCTAACGGAGCTGGAGCGACACCTCTATTGTCCCTTGGGCGAGGTGGAGCTGGACGGTTTCACCACGTCGGAGCAACTCGGCGTCGACGACGCGGCCGGGCGCGAGTTCCGTCCCATGCCCGTCGGAAGCCGGTGGGGGCGCAAGTGGGAGTACGGCTGGTTCCGCTGCCGGGTGACCGTCCCTCCCGAGGCCGACGGCGAGCGGTTCGTTCTCTTTCCCGGGCTGGACGGCGAGACGCTGACGTACATCGCCAACCGGGTCGCCACCGGACAGCGCGAACCGGTGACGCTGTCGCGCTGCGCGCGTGCCGGCGATGCGTACGAGCTGCTGATGGAGACGTACGCCGGGCACGGGCCCACGCCGAACGCCTGCGGGCCCGTCCCGCCCGCACGTCACAGCGTCCCCGAGCCACCCGAGACGCAGCAGACGATCCGCCCGAGCACGTTCGGCATCTGGCAGGAGGACGCCTACCAGCTCGCGCTGGACGTGCGGACGCTGCTGGACATCCGCGACAACGCGGACGCGGCGTCGCTGCGCGTCGCCGAGATCGACCGGGCGCTGCGCGAGTTCACGCTGGTGGTGGATTTCGAGCTTCCGCGACGGCAGCGACGGGAGAGCTTCCGACGCGCCCGCGAGGCGCTGCGCCCGGCGCTGGAGGCGCGCAACGCAACCACGACGCCCGAGATGTACTGCTTCGGGCACGGGCACCTGGACGTGGCGTGGTTGTGGCCGCTGGCGCAGACCGAGCGGAAGATCGCCCGCACGCTGGCCAATCAGCTCGAGCTGTTCGAGGAGTACCCCGAGCACAAGTTCCTCCAGAGCCAGCCCCACCTGCTGGCCATGACGCGACGGCTGTACCCGGAGCTGTACAAGCGGGTCAAACAGGCCGTCGCAGACGGAAAGCTCATCGCCGACGGCGGTATGTGGGTCGAGGCGGACACGAACATCTCCGGCGGCGAGGCGCTGATCCGCCAGCTCCTTCACGGCAAGCGCTTCTTCCGCGAGGAGTTCGGCCTCGACAGCGAGTTGCTGTGGCTTCCGGACGCGTTCGGCTACTCGGCCGCGCTGCCGCAGATCCTCCGCGGGTGCGGCATCAAATACTTCTCGACGCAGAAGATCTTCTGGAACTACCACGGTGGCGAGACGTTCCCGTATCACAATTTCATGTGGCAGGGGCTGGACGGTTCGCAGGTCGCGGTGCACCTGCACAACGACTACAACGCCCACACGCGCCCCGGAGTGCTGATCGGGCGGTGGCGCGACCGCGTGCAGGCCGACGGGATGTCCATCCGCATGTTTCCGTTCGGCAAGGGCGACGGCGGCGGCGGACCGGACCGGACGTACCTGGAGTATCTCCGCCGGCTGGGCGACTGCCAGGGCTGCCCCCGGACGCGGATCGCCTCGCCGACCGCGTTTTTCGCTGAGCTGGTCGCCCGCGGGGAGCATGACGTCAACCGTTATGTCGGGGAGCTGTACTTCCAGGCGCATCGCGGCGTGCTGACCAGCCAGGCCAAGACCAAAAAGGCCAACCGCGCCTGCGAGATCGCCCTGCGCGAGGCGGAGATGTGGGGCGTCGCTGCGACGGCGCTGGTCGAGTTCGACTGGCCCGTCGACCGTGCCGAGCATGCCTGGACGACCGTCCTGCTCAACCAGTTCCACGACATCCTGCCCGGCTCGTCCATCGCGCGGGTCTACGCCGAGGCCGAGGCGCAGTACGCCGACGCGCTGCACGCCGCACGCGACATCGCCGCCGGCGCCACGGACGCCCTGACCGACCGGTCCGACGCGCGGACGGTGTTCAATTCGCTGTCCTGGCCGCGCGACGAGCTCGTCGAGCTTCCGGACGACTGGGCCGCTGCGGCGGACGACGACGGGCGGGCGCTTCCGGTCCAGACCGTCGAAGGGCGCCCGTGCGCGCGGGTGCGCGTCGCTTCGTGCGGGTGGGCGACGATCCGCCCGACCGAGGCGCCGGCCGAGGCGGCGGGCGGCGTGACGGCCTCGCCGGCGAAGCTGGAAAGCGACCTGCTCCGCGTCGAGTTGAACGAGCGGGGCGAGCTGGTCAGCGTGTACGACAAATCTGCCGGGCGCGAGGTTCTCGCCGCGCCGAGCAACGTGCTGCGTCTCTATAAGGACGTTCCGACGAAGTTCGACGCCTGGGACATCGACAGCAACTACAAGCTCCTGCCGGTGGATCTCGGCGACGCCCGCGCCGAGATCGAGGTGGTCGCCGCGGGCCCGCTGCTCGGGCGCCTCCGCCTCCGACGTCGCGTGAACGACTCGACCCTGACACAGGAGATCACGCTTCGCGCCGACAGTCGGCGGATCGACTTCGCCACCTCCGTCGACTGGCGCGAGTGCCACAAGCTGCTGAAGGTCGACTTCTCGCCGGACATCCACGCCGAGGAGGCGGTCCACGAGATCCAGTTCGGCCACGTCCGCCGCCCGAATCACGCGTCGCGCCCCTACGACGCCGACCGGTTCGAGGTGTGCAACCATCGCTGGACGGCGCTGGCCGAAGCGGGGCGCGGCGCCGCGGTGCTGAACGACTGCAAGTACGGCGTCAGCACGGAGGACAACACGATCTCGCTGAGCTTGCTGCGGGCGCCCAAGGCGCCGGACGAGAACGCCGACGTGGGCACGCAGGAGTTCACCTATGCCTTCTACGCGTGGACCGGCCCGCTCGCCGGCAGCGGCGTCGTCCGCGCCGCCTGCGAGCTCAACGCGCCGGCGACCGTCGCCGAGGGTGCGTCCGGGCGCCGGTCCCTGCTGTCCGTCGACGCGGAGGACGTGGTCGTCGAGGCGGTCAAGCCGGCCGCCGACGGCAGCGGCGACGTGATCGTGCGGCTGTACGAATCGATGCACGCGGCAGCGCGGTGCACGCTGACCACCTCCATGCCGGTCCGCGAGGTGCGCTGGACGGACATGCTGGAGTCCGGCGTCGCCCCGGGCGAACCGACCGACGGGCGCATCGAGCTGAGCTTCCGCCCGTTCGAGATCAAGACGCTGCGATTCACCGCCGGGAAGCGGTGAGTCGCCCCCCGCTATGTCATGGCGAATATTTCGGTCATCATCCCCGCCGCGGGCGCCGGACGCCGCTTCGGACCGGGCAGCAAGATTCTCGCCCCCCTTTGCGGCGAGCCGGTGTTCCTGCGGACGCTGCGACTGTTTGCCGGGCGCGACGATGTCCGCCAGATCCTGCTGGTGATCGCCGATCCGGACCGTGCGACGATCGAGGGCGACTACGGCGACGAGTTGTCCGCGACCGGCGCCGCGCTGGTGTGCGGGGGGGCGACGCGGACCCAATCCGTCCGCAACGCCCTGGCGCACGTTGAAGAGGCCGCCGAGCTGATCTGCGTTCACGACGCGGCGCGTCCCTGCACGCCGCGAGACCGGATCGACGCGGTCTTCGCCGCGGCCGGAGACTGCGGCGCGGCGCTGCTGGCCGTGCCGATCGACGCCACGTGCAAGCACGTCGACGACGAGCATCGCGTCATCGAGACGGTGGACCGCACCGGGCTCTGGGCCGCTCAGACGCCGCAGGTGTTCGCCGCGGACCTGCTGCGCGAGGCCTACCGCGATGCGCCGGACGCGACGGACGACGCGGCGATGATGGAGCGGCTCGGCCGGTGCGTTCGCGTCGTCCGCGGCGCCCCGATCAACGTCAAGATCACCACGCCGGACGACCTGGCGCTGGTGCAGGCGATCCTGGAGGCGCGGAGATGAAGGTCGGGCTGGTCAGCGATTCCCACGGGCACGTTCGTCGTCTGAGGCAGGCGCTGGAGGAGCTGGCGGACCTCGGCGCCGAGGCCGTGGTCCACTGCGGCGACGTCGGCTCGCCGGAGTGCCTCGCTGCGCTGGGCGCCGCGGCGCCGGTGGCGCTGGCCGTGGCGGGCAACATGGACCGGCGCGTGGACCGGCTCGCCGCGGCGGCCGAACGGGCGGGCGTGACCTTCTCCACGCGCCACGTCGAGCTGGACCTCGGCTGCGCGGGCGAAGGCCCGTCCGCCCTGGTCGCCACGCACGGCCACGACGCGCACCTGCTGGACGCGCTGGTTCGGGGCGGGCAGTTCGCCTACGTCTGCCACGGGCACACGCACCGTCGGCGGGACGAGCGGATCGGCGGCGCGCGGGTCATCAACCCCGGGGCGCTGCGCCACCCCCGCGGCGGGACGAGGCCGAGCGCGGCGCTGCTGGACACGGTCGCCGAGGCGGTCACGTGGGTGGAGGTTTAGGGCAGGTTGCGGAAATCCTGTCGCCCTCTTTGCGGTTGCGGCTTCGGCTGGCGGCCCGGATCGCAAGGCGCGTCAGGCGATTCGCGCTTTCCAGCCGGACCTCCGGCCCGGCAGGGGTTCCGGGACGCCGGGTTCCGGGGGCTTCACCCCCGGCTACAAACCCCCGGCCCTACGGGCCGGGTCGCAAACCGCTTCGGGCGATTGGCGCTTTCCAGCGATTGATTGGGCGCTGTGGCTTGCAGCGTCTTGCAAGGGACGCACCAGCCATGTGTGCCACAATCCCGTGGTTGCTTCGCCCCTCGACAAGCTCGGGACTGCGCACGCTCAATTCAGGTGTAACAAACCACTGGCGAGGCGTCAGTCCTGCACGCCGCGCGTGGTCGCACCGTTCCGCACGTAGACCTCCACGCTGGATCCTGCGCAGGATGCGGTCGTGACCAGGCGCCCCTCGCGGCGCAGGGCCTCATAGAGAGCCGACTGTCTTGCGGGGCGCGCCGGGGGGGCGCAGTACTTGCTGTCCCAGAAGAACAGCGTACCGCGAGGCGCGCTGTGCCAACGCTGCAACGCTTCGGCATTGCTGCCTGCATGGACGCCACCGTACATGTGGCGGACCATGACGTGCTGACTGAGGGCGGCCCGGCCCGTCAGCCCCCGCGTGCGCACCTGCCGGACGCTTCTGCGAACGGCCTGGTGCATTCCGTCAATGTTGTTGTCGATTCGCAGAGGTCGGACCTGCGCGGCGACCTGCACGCCGGCCAGACCGAGCAGAAGAAGCCCCGCTGCCGGCGCGGCGACACGGCGCACACCGGGCGCTGCGAAGACGCAGGCGACCAGCAGGCCGGCGGCCGGCACGGCGACGCACCACGACAGCGCGTGGGCCCGAGGGCAGTGGGCGGCGAGGGCATGGGGGTAGCAGTACGCCACCAGCGCCAGGATCAGAGGGGCGGCGACCAACGCGACCGCCATTGCCGGACGGCTCGCCGCGCGCCGGAAACACCGCGTTCCGGCCGCGGCGAGCGGCGCGAACAATCCCACGCCCGGAACGAGGAACCGCGCGTACCCGCCCGAGGCGAACAACCCCAGCGTGAAGATCGCGCCTTGCAGCACGACCAACCCGAGCGCCAACGCCGTCACCAGCGCCGCACGGCGCCCCAGGCGGACCGCCCCGCCCAGCGTCAGCGCGACCAGCCCCAGCGTGGAGGCCTGCGCCCAGCGAACGAGGTAGTGATACCACGACCCGTGCCCGTAGGCGTCCGTGTGCTGGCGGCTGAAGATGTACAGCGGTGAACTGTCGAGTGGGAGTTGTGCGACCCAGGCAGCCAATGCATAGACCGCCGGGGCCCACAGCAGGGCTGCCGCGACGCCGCCGACCCGCCCGCGTCGTAACGTCGCGCCGCCCTCGCCGTCCGCGCCGCGCCACGCGTCCCACAGCAGCGCCGCGACGAAGACCGGCGCCAGCCCCAGCAGCTCCAGGCGGGTCACGAACGCCGGACTGATCGCCACCGCCGCCCAGACGCGGTTTCCCCGCAGCCAGAGCCATACGCCCAGCGTCAGGTACAGTGCGGCGGGGGTCTCGGTCAGCGTCGTCTGCGCCAGTGTCATGACCAGCGGCTGGGCCCAGACGAATACCGGCGCCAGCAGCGACCAACGCGCGGCGACCCCGAGACGACGGGCGATGAGGTAGGCCAGGAACGCCACCGCCGCCGTCTGCAGCGCGCTGAAGACGCGACAGCCCTCCAGGGCGAAAAAACGCGCCACCACCATCGTCGGGAGGTTGTACCCCGGACGCGCCCACCAGTGGAGCATCGCCTCGACGTTGCCCCAGGCGTCGCGGGCGAACAGGTAGTGGGTGATGTCGTCATCCTGGTAAACGCCGTTGCTGATCAGCCCCAGAACGACAGCCGCTCCGAGCCCCGCCAGGGTCAAACCGGCGGCAAGCAGGTCGGCTCGCCGCGACCGGTGCGTCTGATGGAGCGTCGGGCGGCGCATCACGGGGATTCCACCGTGTGCAACACCAGCGTGTTGGCGGTTCCGGACTCGGTGATGGGCCGGCCGGTAACCACGGCGATGGTCTGGCCGGGCTTGGCGAGCCCGTACCGGACGGCCAGGCGACCGGCCAGCGCCAGCGCCTCGCGCGTGTGCTCGACGACGGGCGCCTCGGCCGGTTCGACGCCGTAGTCCAGCGCCATCCGGCGCAGCGTCGCCCGGTGGGGCGAGAGCCCCAGGATCGGTCGCGGGAGGCGCCGCTTGGCGAACAGCCGCGCCGTCCGCCCGCTGATCGTGTAGACCGCCACGGCGGCGACATCGGCCTGGTGCAGGACGCGCTCGACCGCGTCTGCAAGGGCGCCCGCCGCCGAGGCGCCGCGCCCGCCCGGTTCCGCGCGGTACGTCTCGTCGTGGTACGTCTGGGTCGCCGCGACCACGTCGTTCATCACGCCCACCGCGCGCGGCGGGTCGTCGCCCACGGCCGTCTCGCCCGACAGCATCACCGCGTCGGCATGGTCCAGCACCGCGTTGGCGACGTCCGAGACCTCCGCCCGCGTCGGCGAGGCCGCGTGCGTCATCGTCTCCAGCATCTGCGTGGCGATGATGCACGGAGTCCCGGCGGCGAGGCACTTGCGGGCGATGCGCTTCTGGGCGACGGGAACGCCGGGCAGGTCCATCTCCACGCCCAGGTCCCCACGGGCGACCATCACGGCGTCGGCGGCATCGATGATCGCGTCGATGTTGTCCAGCGCCTCGGGCTTTTCGATCTTCGCGACGATCTGCGCGTCGGACCCGCGGTCGTCGAGCAAGGCGCGCAGCAGCTTGACGTCGTCGGCCCTCCGCACGAACGACAGGCCGACGTAGTCGATGCCCCCGTCGTCGCGCACGCCGCGCGCGGCGATCCAGTCCACGTCGCGGCGGTCCTTCTCCGTCAGGGCCGAAAGCTCCAGTCGCGTCTCGGGCAGGTTGACCCCCTTGCCTGCGGCGATGATCCCGCCGCGCTCGACCCGGCATCGCAGCGAATCGTCGTCGCGCCGCTCGACGCGCAGGCGGATTTGCCCGTCGTCGAGCAGGACCGGCTCGCCCGGTGTGGCGGCGTCGACGAGTTCGGCGAGGGTGGTGGAGATACGGTCGGCCTGGCCCAGGACGGGCTGGCGCGAGAGGGCGATCTCCTGCCCGTCGGCAAGCAGGACCGACCCGCCCGCGATGGGTCCGACACGGATCTTGGGCCCGCACAGGTCGGCCAGGACCGCCAGGGGCGTGTCGCGGCGCTGCTCGACGCGGCGGACGGCGCGGTGCAGCGCCGTGTGCTGCTCGTCGGTTCCGTGGGACAGGTTGATCCGCGCGCAATCGCACCCGGCCTCGACCATCCGCGCCAGTGTCCCGTCGTCGCCGCAGGCCGGGCCCAGCGTAGCGATGATCTTGGTCCGGATGACCATGCCGGTATCCTAGCGGCGCCCGCGGCGCAAGAAAAGCGTCGCCCGTCGGCGACGTTGACACCGTTGACACGTTGACACCACGGACGGGGCGGAGGACAATGCCGCATCATGGCCCAGCCAGCGCCTCCACCGCCCGTCAAGCTCATCTGCGGGATGCTCGCCTCCGACCGCGCTGTGCTCGACGAGGGCGTCGCGGCGCTGGAGGCGGCCTTCGGACCGGCGGACTTGGTCAGCAAGGTTTACCCCTTCGACCAGACGGACTACTACGCGCCCGAGATGGGCGCGCCGTTGTGGCGGAGGTTCGCGGCGGTGGCTGAGCCGGTCTCGCCGGAGGTCCTGGCCGAGTCGAAATGCCGCACGAACGCCCTGGAGGCGGACTTCGCCCGCGGCGCCGCGCCGTTGCGGCCGATCAATCTCGACCCGGGGCTGGTGGCGCCGTCGAAGCTGGTCCTGGCGAGCATGAAGAACTTTTCACACCGGATTTACCTGTCTGGCGGCGTGTGGGCGGAGGTGACGCTGATGTACCGGCGCGGACGCTGGGAGGCGCTTCCCTGGACGTTCCCGGATTACGCCTCGGGGCGGTACGACGCCTTCCTGACCCGCGCCCGGACGGCGCTGCGAGAGGCGACCGGGGAACACACACGATGATGGTCTGGACCGCCCTCGGCGCCGCCGCGCTGGCGCTGTTCATCTCGATGCTGGCCGTGCCGCTGTCCATGCGCGTCGCCGTCCGCGTGGGCATGCTGGACCGCCCCGCGCGCCACAAGGCCCATGCGCGTCCGACGCCGATGCTGGGCGGGTCGGCGATCTTCGCGGCCGTGCTGGGCCCGTCGCTGCTGGCCGTGGCGATGGCGCGGCTGTGGGCGGCGCATGGCGCGCCAGCGTGGCTGGCGTCGCGCTTTGGGGCGCTGGCGGTGCACATCGACGGGGCGGCGGCGCGGGCGCCGATGGCGTTGGGGCTGCTGGGCTGCGCCGCGGCGCTGCACGTGGTCGGGCTGGTCGACGACCGGCGGCACCTCGGGGCGTGGACGAAGCTGGCCGCGCAGATCGCGGTGGCCCTCGTGGCCGTCTGGGCGCTCAACGTGCGCGTGCTGACCCTCGCCGGTCCGACCGTCAGCATCGCCGCGTCGGTCCTCTGGATCGTGCTGGTGACCAACGCCTTCAACTTTCTGGACAACATGGACGGGCTGTCGGCGGGCGTGGCGCTGATCTGCTGCGTGGCGCTGCTGGTCGCGGCGGCGGGGATGGGGCAGGTGTTCGTCTCGGCCTGGCTGTGCCTGCTGATCGGCGCCCTGGCCGGCTTCCTGCCGTACAACTTCCCCCCGGCGCGGACATTCATGGGCGACGCGGGCTCCATGACGGTCGGGTTTCTCATCGGCGTGGTGAGTTGCCTGACCACGTACGTCGCGCCCGACGGCGGACGGCTGATGTACGGGCTGTTCGTTCCGGTGGTCGTCCTGGCGGTCCCGCTGTATGACACTTTCAGCGTGGTCATCCTCCGGCTGATCGCAGGAAGCAACCCGATGGTCGGAGACCGCAGACACTTCTCCCACCGTCTGGTGCGCCGCGGGATGAGCGTCCGCACAGCCGTGTTGACCATCTACCTCTGCGCCGTGGCCACCGCGCTGGGCGCCTGCCTGCTTCCGCGCGTCGGAACCGTCGGCGGGGCGCTGATCCTGGTACAGACGGCGGCGATCCTCGGCGTGATCGCCCTGCTCGAAACCGGCCGCGGACCCCGACCGGGAGGACCGCGCGGATGACGCCCGCGCCCGAGACGCCCGCGGACCGCGCCGCGCGGCGACTGGAGGCGGCGGCCTTTGGGCTCGTGCTCGCCTGCCTGGTCGCCCGGGCGTTCCTCGGCGAGCTGCCCTACCGCACCTCCGTGCTCCAGGGGCTGACCGCCGCGTCGGGTCAGCAGGGCGTGGCGCGGGCGGCCGCACGCGCCGAACCCGCCCGGGTGACCTTCGCCGTGCTGATCCTCGCGGCCGGGGCGCTGTGGCTGGCGGGCTGCGCGCTGCGCCGGCGCCTGCGCGTGCGGTACGGGTGGTTGGGCGTCTGCGCGGGCGTGTTCATCGCGGTTTCGCTGGTTGCGGCGTCGCGAGCGTCGGACGTGCGGTCCGCGCTGGACGCGTGGGTCGAGCAGGCGACACTGCTGGCGACCGCGGTGCTGATGGCGCAGCTGTGCGCCGACCGTCGGCGCTTCGCCTGGGTGGTCGTCGTTCTGGCGGCGCTGGCAGCGACACTGGCCGTCAAGGGGCTCTACCAGGTCGCCGTCGAGATCCCCGATCGCATCGCGGAGTACCGGGCGGATCCGTCCGGCGCCGCCCGCCACGCCGGCGTGGCGCCCGGCTCGGGACGCGCCGCCATGTTGCGCCGGCGCGTGATGGACCCGTCGCCCACGGGCTATTTCGCCCTGGCCAACGTCTTCGCCTCGCAGTTGCTGATTCCGCTGGCGGCCGCGGCCGGCCTGACCGTCGCCAAGCTCGCCGACGCCCTGCC
>JBMCUM010000020.1:0-14882 GCA_048622595.1 Planctomycetota bacterium
CAACGGGCCCGACGACTACCGCACCAGCCCGGTCCCGCCGGACCGCCGCGGGGGGTACGAGGACTTCTGGCTGGCGTCGGACGCACTGGAGTTCACCAGTCACGGCTACGACGGGCACATGTTCGACGCAGACGGGAACAAGCGCGAGTTTCCCGAGGGGCGCTACCGGGTCGACGCGCAGACCGACTGGGTGCTCGAATACCTCCGCGACCGCGCGGGCGCCGGGCGCGACGGCAACCGCCCCTTCTTCCTGTTCGTCAGCTACATCGAGCCCCACCACCAGAACGACCACGAGCACTACGAGGGCCCCGTCGGAAGCAAGGAACGGTTCGCCGACTTTCCCGTTTCCGGCGACCTCGTCGACACCGGCGGCGACTGGCGCCGGGAGTATCCCGACTACCTCGGCTGCTGCCACGCGCTCGATGCCAACCTCGGGCGCGTCCTGGAAGAGCTCGACCGCCTCGGTCTGGCGGACGATACGCTGGTGGCGTTCACCAGCGACCACGGCAGCCACTTCTGCACGCGCAACAACGAGTACAAGCGCTCCTGCCACGACGGGTGCCTGCGGATTCCGATGGTGTTCCGCGGTCCGGGCTTTTCGGGCGGCGTGGTCAGCGACGCGATGGCCTCGCTAATCGACCTTCCGCCGACGCTGCTGGCTGCGGGCAACGTGGACGTGCCGCGGACGATGCGAGGCCGGGCGCTGCAACCGCACGCGGCCGGGCCGGCTCCCGACGACTGGCCGGACGACGTGTTCGCCCAGATCAGCGAAAGCCACTGCGGACGAACCGTGCGCACCCGGCGTTGGAAGTATTCCGTCCGCGCCCCGGACAAGACAGGTCTGGACCCCGACAGCGAGGTGTACGTCGAGGATTTCCTGTATGATCTGGAGGCCGACCCGCACGAGCGGGATAATCGCGTCACCGACCCGGCGCTGGCCGAGGTCCGCGCGGAGATGGCCGATCGGCTCAAGCGCCGCATGACCGCGGTCGGCGAAAAGGCGCCGGTCATTCGATCGGCGGAGGAAAGTGGGTAAAGTCAACATGCCGGCATCGAGACAGCCCGCCGTGGAGGTCACCGCTTCCGATCGCGACGTAATCCGCGCCCTGGCCGGCGAAATGGCCGAGATCGCCGCCCTGCCCGTCCACGCCGAGAAGGCCGAGATGTGGCGCAAGTGCAACGACCTCGAACCGGTCCGCCCGATGGTCTGGATCACCGAGGTCCCGTGGCACGAGATGGGCAGCGACGACGAGTTGACCCTTCACTGCCAAAGCGACTGGGCGCGGCGCATCGAGCAGGGGATGCGGCGGGACCTGTACGCCTGGCGGCACATGCGGGTCGATCAGGTCTTCAGCGACTACTTCCCCAGCCCGCTGGCGATCCGCGATACGGGCTTCGGGATCGGCACGAACGAGGACATCATCCGCAGCGACCAGGCCGGCGGGATCGCCTCGCACCACTACAAGGCGCAGATCGTCGAGCCGGCCGACGTCGAGAAGATCCGCCCACCCGAGGTGACCCACGATGAGGCGGCCAGCGAGCGCGAGTACGCGGCGCGGCGCGAGCTGCTCGACGGCATCCTTCCGGTCCGGAAGGTGGGCGTCAAGGGCACGTGGTGCGCCCCCTGGGACCAGCTCGTCACGTGGTGGGAGCCCGAGCGGGCCCTGATGGACCTCGTGATGCGCCCCGACATGGTCGAGGAGGCGATAAGCCGACTGGTGGATGCCTGGGTGGCGCGCCTGGACCAGTGGGAACAACTGAACCTGCTGACGCCGAACCTGGACAACCATCGCATCGGGTCCGGGGCCTACGGGTACACGAGCGAGCTGCCACGCCCCGACGCCGACCCCGACCGCCCGCGGGCCGCGGACATGTGGGGTGCCGCCACCGCCCAGATCTTCTCCGCCGTCTCGCCCGAGATGCACTGGAAGTTCGCGCTGAAGCACGAGAAGCGCTGGCTGGACCGATGGGGGCTGACCTACTACGGCTGCTGCGAGCCGCTGGATGTCAAGATGGACATCCTGCGCCGCATTCCCAACCTGCGGAAGGTCTCGATGAGCCCGTGGGTGGACCCTGCCCGCGGCGCCGCGGCGCTGGGCGGCGAGTACGTCTACTCGTGCAAACCGAGCCCGGCCATCCTCGCCGAGGACCGCTGGCGCCCCGACCTGGCGCGGAAGCAGCTCCGCGAGGTTCTCAAGGCCACGCGGGGCCTGCCCGTCGAGATCATCATGAAGGACATCTCCACCGTCCGCTACGACCCGAAGCGCCTGTGGGAGTGGTCGCGGGTCGCGATGGAGCTGGCAGAGGAATTCGCCCCGTAGGGCGCAGCGCGCCGCATCGCTCTACCGCGCGAAGCGCGCAGCCGGAGGTCCCCCGTGAACCCGTTGACCAGCAAGGAACGCGTTGCAGAGACATTACGGCGGAAGCCGGTCGACCACGTTCCCGCGTTCGAGAACTTCTGGGCCGACACCCAGCGCCACTGGGCCGAGCAGGGCCACGTCGCCCCCGACGAGAACCTGCCGGACCACTTCGAGCTGGACCTGCGGTTGTGCTGGCCGTTCAACATGGTCGCCGACCTGGACGCCGAGGAGGAGATCGTCGAGGAGACGGACGAGACCATCCTGGCGCGAGACGGCAACGGCGCGCTGCTGCGCCGCTGGAAGACGCGTACCGGAACGCCCGAGCACGTGGACTTCCGCGTCACGGACCGCGCGGGATGGGAAGAGCACATCCGCCCCCGTCTGGTCAACGACGCCGATGACCGCCGACGGATCAACTTCGAGGGATACCGCAACACGCGGGCCCGCTGCGCCGAGCGGGACCTGTACTTCTGCTGGGGCGGGCTCAACGTATTCGAGCTGATGCACCCCGTCTGCGGGCACGAGCATATGCTGTTCGGAATGGCGATGGACCCGGACTGGGTCGCCGACATGTGCAACGTCTACGCCGACCTGATCATCCGCCTGATGGAGATTCTCTTCGCCAAGAAAGGCCGGCCTGACGGGATATGGTTCTTCGAGGACATGGGCTTCAAGGGCAGGCCCTTCATGTCGCCGGAGATGTACCGGCGAATCGTCTGGCCGGCGCACAAGCGAACGTTCGATTACGCCCACTCGCTGGGCTGTACGGTGATCGTCCACTCGTGCGGGTACGTCGCGCCGCTGGTTCCCGCGCTGATCGAGGCCGGGATGGACTGCCTCCAGGCGATCGAGGTCAAGGCCGGGATGGACCTGCTCGAGCTCAAGCGAAACTTCGGCGACCGGATCGCCCTGTGCGGGGGGATGGACATCCGCGCGCTGGAGAGCAACGACGCCGCCACCGTCGAGCGCGAGCTGCAGGCCAAGCTGCCCGGCGCCGCCGACGGCGGCGGGTACATCCTCCACACGGACCACAGCGTCTCCAGCCGCGTCGAGTACGACATCTACCGCTACTTCCTCCAGCGCGGGCGCCGGATCGGCACGTTCTGACCGCCCGACACGCAGCAGGAAACCGCCATGAGCTACGAAGACGGATGGGCCGCACTGAACCTCGAAATGCCCCCGCGCGTCCCGCGGACGGAGTACTCGGCGGGCAAGCACTGGGATCTCATCAAGGCCGTGACCGGAATCGACGTCTCGCTGGACAGCGACGACGAGACCAAGCACCGCGCCCAGCAGGCGTTTTTCCGGACGTGGAACTTCGACCTGTTCTGGAACGTGGGGATCGGACGGGGCGAGTTCGGGGACCTGTGCACCGACATGGGCCACGCCGAGTACGCCGCCGGCGGCGTCGACCGCCGCGACACGGTCCGGTGCCCGTTCAACGATCCCGAGGAGGTGCTCTCGTTCGACCCGTGGCAGGCCTACGGGCGCAGGGACCGCGCCGAGCTGGTCTACCGCTTCGAGCAGCACTACCGCAACCAGATGGCCGGCGACCCGATCGGCGTGCGGATGACGGGCGTGTACACGACGCTGATGTCTGGATTGATCGACATCTTCGGCTGGGAGATGCTCCTGCTGGCCGCCGGGACGGACCTGAAGCGCTTCGGCGACCTGGCCGATCGGTACGCCTCGTGGATCGGCCAGTATTATGACGCCCTGGGCGACGCCGATGTGCCCGTGGTGATGGTCCACGACGACATCGTCTGGACCTCCGGGGCGTTCCTGCACCCGGACTGGTACCGCCGGTACGTGTTCCCGAACTACCGCAAGCTGTTCGCCCCGCTGGTCGAGTCGGGTAAGCGCATCCTCTACACGTCCGACGGGAACTACACGGAGTTCATCGACGACATCGCCGCGACGGGCGTCAACGGGTTCGTGCTGGAGCCGACGACAGACATGGCCTACATCGCCGAGCATTACGGGCGAACCCACGCGTTCATCGGCAACGTCGATACGCGCGTGCTGCTGCGGGGCACGCGGAAGGCGATCCGCACCGAGGTCGAGCGGTGCATGGACATCGGCAAGGACTGCCCCGGTTTTTTCCTGGCCGTCGGCAACCACATCCCCGCCAACACGCCAGTCGACAGCGCCCTGTACTACAACGAGGTCTACGAGGAGCTGTCGCGGCGGTGAGCGCCCCCCCACGCGGCGTCGCAGCGGGCGGGCCCGCCCGGCGCGCCCGCGGGAAAGTCGGCGACGGCGCCCGGACCGCGATTTTTGGCGGTGTCGCCATTGACACGGGGTTCGAATGTGCCATAATACACGGCTTCCATCGACACCCCGCTGGAACAGGCAACCGACGCTATGAAGACCTACATGGCCAAGAAGGGCGAGATCGACGCCCGGTGGCACGTGGTGGACCTGGACGGCAAGATCCTGGGCCGGGCCGCGACCGACATCGCCACGCTGCTGATGGGCAAGCACCGCCCCGAGTACACGCCGAACGTGGACACCGGCGATTTCGTAATCGTGATCAACGCGGACAAGGCCCGCCTGACCGGGCGCAAGGCCGGGCAGCGAACCGTCACGCGGTTCTCGGGCTACCCCGACGGGCTGCACGAGGTGCCGCTTGGTCAGGAGTTCGCCCGCCACCCCGAGCGCGTCGTCGTCAACGCCGTGCGCCGGATGCTGCCCAAGAACCGCCTGGGCAGGACCATGCTGACCAAACTGAAGGTCTACGCCGGCGCGGACCACCCCCACCAGGCCCAGCAGCCGCAACCATACGAGCTGTAGCGACAGGAACCCACACCGTCATGGCGACTGAGCAAAAGACCCAGACCGAGGAAGTCGCGGCCGAGCAGACCGCCCAGCTCGACGTCGGCGCGCAGGAAGAGACCACCACCCAGCCGCAGTCGTTCGTGGCGGCGGACCCGCCGAGCGGTCAGCCCTATTGGTGGGGCACGGGACGGCGAAAGCGCGCCGTGGCGCGCGTGCGGATCCGCCCGGGCTCGGGCAAGTTCCTGGTCAACGGGCGCGACGTGGAGACGTTCTTCAGCCACGACAAGGACCGCAACGCGGTGCGGCGCCCGCTGCAGGCGACGGGCATGGCCGAAGCGTGGGACATCTGGGTCAACGCCAACGGCGGCGGGTACACCGGCCAGGCCGAGGCCGTCTGCCTCGGTGTGGCGCGGACCATCGCCAAGGCCGTACCCGACGCCGAGTCCGTCCTCCGCGACCGCCATTTGCTCACGCGCGACGCGCGGAAGACCGAGCGGAAGAAGTACGGGCGGCGCGGGGCGCGGCGCAGCTTCCAGTTCTCGAAGCGGTAACCCGCGGAACGCAGCGGGCCCGAGCGGCGCGCGCCGCACCAGCCGCAGCGCTTGATTCGCCCGCCCGGCGACGGTTCAATGGAGACGGGGAGGGACGCGCCGGGGCGATGCGCCGCGATGACCCCGTGCGTCGGCGCGCAGCGTGAACCGGTCGTCCCAGCCCGCCCGGCCGAGTGATCCCCATGGCGTACCTGGTACTAGCCCGCAAATACCGCAGCCGGACCTTTGACGAGGTCGTCGGACAGGAGCACATCGCCCGGACGCTGTCCCGCGCCATCGAGGCCGGACGCATCGCCCATGCCTACCTGTTCACCGGAACCCGCGGCGTGGGCAAGACGACCATGGCTCGCATCCTGGCCAAGGGGCTGAACTGCCAGTCCGCCGACGAACCCACCGCGACCCCGTGCAACGAATGCGATGCCTGTCAGGCCATCGGCCGGGGCGACGACATCGACGTGATCGAGATCGACGGGGCCAGCAACACCGGCGTCGACGACGTGCGCGACCTGCGGTCGAACGCGATCTACCGTCCGTCCCGCAGCCGCTACAAGGTCTACTACATCGACGAGGTGCACATGCTGTCGACGGCGGCGTTCAACGCCCTGCTCAAGACGCTGGAGGAGCCGCCGGGGCACGTGAAGTTCATCTTCTCCACCACGGAGGTCGCCAAGATCCCGGCAACGATCCTGTCGCGTTGTCAGCGGTTCGACTTCCGCAACATCCCCACCGACCGGATCGTCGAGCACCTCAAGAGCATCTGCACCGCCGAGGACGTCGAGGTGGACGACGGCGCGATCTTCCGCATCGCCCGGGCGGCCGCCGGGTCCATGCGCGACGGGCTGTCGCTGCTGGACCAGCTGCTGTCCACGGGCGAGCAGGTCACCGACGAGGCGGTGGTCCGCGTGCTGGGCACGCCCGCCGACGAGCGCGTGCTGACGATCGCCGAGGCGGTGGCGGACGGCGACGCCGCCACGGCCCTGGGCGAGCTGTCCGAGGTGCTCGACGCCGGCGTGACGCTTCCCAGCGCGGCAACCGCCCTTGCCGGGACGTTCCGCCACCTGCTGCTGGCGAGCACCTGCGGCGCCGACAGCAAGCTCATCGAGCTACCCGACGCCCAGCGGCGCCGCGTGGGCGAGCTGGCCGGGAAGTTCGGCGCCGCCACGCTGGTCTACGCCCTGGGGATGCTCCAGACGCTGGAGCGGAACGTGCGGACCTCCAGCGTCGGACGCGGGCTGATGGAAGCGGCGCTGGTGCGCCTCGCCGCGGCCGATCAGTTCGTGGACCCCGATTCGCTGATCGAGCGGCTCGAGGCCGGCGGAAGCGGCGGACCCCCGCCTGCGCCCGCCGCGCGGGGCGGTGCGACAGCCCCCGCGCGGGGCCAAAAAAAAAAGCCCACGCCGGTAGCCCGCGACACTAAGGCGCCACACGGTCGGACGGGGCGGACGCGATCGCAAACGCAATCGAGGACCGCCGCGTCGAGCGGACCGCCGATCAAGCCCGCATCCGCGGAAGCCGGCGACGATGACGGTACCTACGCGCCCGCCCCCCCGCAGCAGCTCAGCACAGCCGAGCGCAACGAAATCGCCAACGACCCGGCCGTGCGCGAGGTGGTGGACCTGTTCGGCGGACGCGTGACGCACATCGAGCGGCAGAGCACGTCGCAACCGCCCGACGAGGACGCCGACGAAACCTAGCCGCACGATCACTCGAATCCCGCCCGCGTCCGCCGGGCGATCCCATGGAGGTTCACGCAGAATGTTCAAGGACATAGGCAAGATGATGAAGATGGCCGGGCAGTTGAAATCCAAGCTGCCCGAGATGCAGGAGAAGATGGCCGCGAGCGAGTTCGCCGCCGGTGTCGAAGGCGGCGCCGTGACCGTGACGGTCAACGGCCGACTCAAGGTGACCGGCGTGCGGATCGATCCGGAACTTCTTGCCGACGAGGCGACCGATGCCGAGATGCTGGAGGATCTGGTCACCGCCGCAGCAGCCGCCGCGCAGGACAAGGCCGCCGAGGCCATGCGCGAGACCATGCGCGAGCTGACCGGCGGGGTGGACATCCCGGGGCTGACTGACGTGCTCTAGCGGCGCCGTCCGCGGCAGGTTAGACCATGGCCGAGTACGCTGAGACAATCCAACGCCTGATCGACGAGTTCGGCAAGCTGCCGGGTATCGGCGCGCGGACGGCCGAGCGGCTGGCCTTCCACGTCCTCAAGAGCGAGCATGAGGACGCGATGGACCTGGCGCGGGCGATCCGCGACGTCAAGACGAAGATCCACCCCTGCGCCGTCTGCCACAACCTAACCGAGAGCGAGACGTGCGGCATCTGCTCCAACCCGCGGCGCGACAGGTCAGTCATCTGCGTCGTCGAGCAGCCGAAGGACCTGCTCGCCATCGAGGCCACGGGCGCCTACGACGGCGTCTATCACGTACTGATGGGGCGCATCGCGCCGCTGGAGGGCGCCGAGCCGGAGGACCTGACGCTCGACGCGCTGGAGCAGCGGGTCCGCGCCGGCGGAGTCGAGGAGTTGATCCTGGCGACCAATCCCACGGTCGCCGGGGATGGGACCGCGTTGCACATCGCCTCGCGGCTGGAGCCGCTTGGCGTGCGGATCACCCGACTGGCGCGCGGGCTTCCGTCCGGGGGGCAGATCGAGTACGCCAACCAGTCCATCCTGACCGACGCCATCACCGAGCGTCGGCAGGTGTAGCGCCGCGCGGCGCAACGCCCCCCCAGCACAGGGCATGTTCACCGAGCCCGCATCAGGTTGATCGCCTCGGTCCGCGTGGCGAGGTTGCTCTTGAACAGCCCGCGCATCGCCGAGGTGACCATGACGGAACCGGGCTTCTTGACGCCGCGGATGGTCATGCAGGTATGCTCTGCCTCCATGATGACACCGGCGCCCTTGGCGTCCAGCTCGCTCATCAGCAGGTCGGCGATCTGGCTGGTCAGGCGCTCCTGGACCTGGGGACGCCGGGCGCAGACCTCCACCACCCGCGCCAGCTTGCTGACGCCGACGACCTTGCCCCGCGGAAGGTAGGCGACGTGGGCCCGGCCCATGAACGGCAGCAGATGATGCTCGCACATCGAGTAGAAGGGAACGTCCCGCAGCACGACCATCTCGTCGTATTGCTCGGAGAAGTTCACCACCAGGTGACGCGCCGGGTCCTCGCACATCCCGCCGAACAGTTCGCCGTACATCGCGGCGACCCGTCGGGGGGTCTTGCTGAGCCCCTCGCGGTCGGGATCCTCCCCGATGGCCTCGAGCATCCTGCGGACCGCCCGCTCGATGGCCGCAGTGTCAACGCCGGGTTCCGGCGCGCCGGTCTCGGTAGTGTCCGATGACATGCCTCCCTTATACCGCCGGCGGCGCGGGGGATCAAACGCCCAGCCGCAGCGTCGGCGGCGCGGCGCCGGGCCCCGGGCGCTACTCGATCAGGCGCGCCGAGGCGATGTCCACACGATCGCCCACGTCCAGGTCGTGCGGGCCCATCTCCACGCGCAGGGTCAGCCGTCGGGCGCCGCTGAGGTCCAGGCGCACCGTCCGCGGCTCGTCGGTTCCCGTCACGGTCATCGGCTCGGCCAGCGGCTCGCCGTCCGCGAGGAAGGTCACCACCGCCTCGCCGTGCGGGCGGACGGCGTCGTCGATGCCCACGACACCGACGAACCGCGAGAACCGCCCGTCCAGCGCCCAGGTCAGTTCGCAGAAGCTGTGCACGCCCAGGCCCCGCTGGTAGGCGCGCCCGCCGAGGCGCAGCGGCCCGCCGCCGACGCTGGCGTCCAGGCGATGCTCGAACGTGGTGAACACGCCGTGCTCCGTCGTCTTGACCGGCTCCAACTCCGCCAGGTACGTCACCCGGTCCGACTCGAAGCGGATCACGGCCACGCGCCTGCGCGCGATCTTCCGCCGGCCGAGCAGGGGCGAGGTGATCGTCGCCCGCTCGGCGTCCAGCGCCACGCCGGTAAAGGCGATCTCGCTGCCGTCCCGCGCCACAAGCGTCCCCGTCGCGGGGGGAAGCTCACGCTTCGTCGATGCCAAGTACACGGCCGCGACCTTCGCGCGGTCGAAGGTTCGATCCTTCTGTTTCCAGTGGAAGGTGATCGTCTCGGCCTCGATGGACCGCAGCGCCCCGCCGACGGTCAACCAGTTCCCGTCCGGGCGGGCGAAGACCAGCACGTCGCGCGTGCCCCGCGTCAGTTCCATCTGCTCGCACTTTCGATGGACGGCCTCGGCGGTCATTCCCTCCGGCGGCTGGTACAACACCGCGCCGGCGCCGAGCGGAAGCTCCACCGCTCCCAGCAGCTCGCTGCGAAACGCCAGCGTATCCTCGTCCAGCGTCAGCCCGCCGACGCGGAGCACGTCCCCGGCGGCGGTGGCCAGAACGGACATGTGCGAGGCCATCACGTCGCCGGGCTCGCTCAGCGCGACGCGCACCAGCTCGTCCCGCGGGACGGCGCGCTCGGCGCCGTCGGCGCGGACGGTCAGCGCATCGTCATCGAGCGAGATGACCTCGCCGGCGCTGCCTCGGCCGTCGATCCGCTCGATCTGCCCGCCCGCAGCGGCAGCGACCCAGCAGAGCCCCAGCGCGATGACGGTCGACCATCTCATGGAGAGTCCTTTGTCTCGGACATCGCCTTGCGGTACTCCTCGATGAGGCGGCGGTACTTCTCGGGGTAGAGCTTGCGCATGGCGGCGAGGATCTTGCGCCGCTGGTCCGGGGGCAGCTTGGCCCAGTCCTCGGCGCCGCTGCCCGGGCGCGGTCCGCTCAGCTTGCCCGGGCGCTCCGCGACGCCGCCGGGCAGGAAGCTGCTCTCGGCCGGGCTGCTCGGCTGCTGGGGCACGCCACCGGAAACCCCGGCCGCACCGGCCGCCTGACCTTTGCCCTTTCCTTCGCCTTCGCCCTTCTGCTTGTCCTGGTCTTTCTGTCCGCCCTGCTGTCCGCCTCCGCCGCCCTTCCGGCTTTGCTCTTCGGCGTGCTTGATGAGGTCGGTCAGCACGGTGACGATCTCATCCTGCTTGCGACGCGTCTCGGCGCCGCTGTCGCTCGCCGCCAGGCGCTGCCTGACCGCGCCCATCCGCTCGGCCAGCGTGTCGAACGGGTCGTCGTAGATCTCCGCCAGCTCGTCGGCGCGGGCGTAGATGCGGTCGTACTCCGCCTTGGACAGCGTAAGCCCGTAGTTCCGCAGGCAGTAGGCGTACAGCTTCCCGGCGTAGAGGAGTCGCCCGGCCTGCTCCTGCGTCCTGGCGGCCTGGCCGGCGGACGTGGCCGCGAAGCTGATGCGGTCCTTCATCTGCTTCAGGATGATCATATACGTCTCGACCGCCTCCTGGTAGGCGTCGGTCTTGCGCAGGCACTCGGCGGCGAGGTAGTGCAGCGCCGCGCTGCGGTACGTGCTCTGACGGGAGTCAAGCAGATTTTTGAGCTTGCCCAGCGCCTCGCCCGGCTCGCCGCCGGTCACGTGGGCGTACGCTTCGCCGAACGCGTCGTCGACGACCGCGTACGCCCGGCAGATGCGCTCGATGTTGTCCGCCTGCGTGTCGGCCGGGTCGTCGCGAAGGATCGCCACGGCCTTGTCCTTCGCCTCGGCGGTGTAGAGCAGGTCGCCGCGAATCTCCGCGGCCACCGTGTTGCGTTCCATCTCCAGCCGGGCCGCCGCCGCCTCGTCCAGCAGCGCGTCCATCCCCTCCTCGCTCGGGCCCTCCAGCGGGTCCGAGCCGCCGACGGGCGCCTGGCCCGCGGCGCCGGACCACAGCACCAGCGGGGCGAGAACCGCGACGACAATCCGTGCGCGTTGCATGGTGATCACTCCTGGTCCGTACCGGCGCCCTTGTTCATCTGCTCGGCGACCTTGCGGGTCATGTCCTCGACGTTGGCCTGGCGGTCGGCGAGGTTGCGGTGGGCCTCGGCGACATTATCGGGCGGCATCTCGTCGCTGCCGGCCTGTTCGGCGACGACGCCGGTCCGCCGGTTGATCTGAATCTGCAGGGAGCGCAACAGCTTCAACTCGGCCAGGGGGGGAACCAGCGGCGGCTTCTTCCCGCCACCGCCACCACCGGCAGCGCCCCCGCTCTGTTGTTTCTTCCTGCGTTCGGCGAGTTCCTTGCGCATGGCGTCGATCAGCTGGCGCAGCGCCTGCTCGACGCCGGTCTGGATTTCCTGGGTCATCGGCCCGGCGCGCCGCTCGCCCAGGCGTCGCCCGGCCTCGTCCATGTCCATCCGGACCTGCTGAAGGATCCTGGGGAACACGACGGTCGAGCCCTCCTCGGCGAGCATCTTCTCGATCTGCTCGATCTCGCCGGTCAGCGCGCGCTGTCGGTCGCCCAGTTCGCCCAGCGTCACCTGGTCCGGCCGGCTGTATCCGTCCTTCCCGCGCCGGGCGTACGTCGCCCCGGTTTTCTCGCTGACGCCCCGCTGCTTTGAGAGGACCACCTCCAGCATGCGGTCGATGCGGGCCAGCGCCTCGGCCTGCATCATCTGCTGCTCCTGGGCGATGGCCTCGTCGAGCGCCTCGCGGGCTTTGCGCATCTGCTCCAACGCATCCTTCTGACTGCTGTTGGCGCCGCCGGCGTTCGACTTGCCCAACTGCCCGGCCGCCTTGCTCATCGAACCCGACGCCCCTTGCATCTGCTTCTGTCCGGGATCGGGCGACTCGCCCGAGTTCATCTCCTCGGCAGTCGCCTTCGCCCGACGAGCCAGGTCCGCCTGTTGCGGCTGCTGCTCGGGCAACTTCTTTGACTGGGCCTCCTTGACCCGCCGGTGCAGCTCCGCGAGGCGCTTGCGTTCGGCCTGGAGGCGCTTCAGCGCCTCGTCCTGGTGCTCGGCGGCGCCGGCTGCGTCCTGCCCGGCGAGCTTCCGTGAGGCACGGTCCATTTCCTCGGCGGCGCCGGCCAGGTCCGGCGGGTCGGCGTCGCGGGCGGCCTCGCCGGCTTTCGCGGCGGCCTCGGACGCCTCGCGCGCCTTTCCGGAAAGGTCGTCCTGCGTGTCGGCGAGTTTGCCGGCGGGCGTGCCCTCCGCCGCGATGCGCGCGGCGCGCGACAGGGCGGCGTGGGCGGCCTTGAAGTCCTCGGCAGCGCCCTGTTGCGGTTCGGCGGCGCCTTGGGCGTCGGCGGCATGCAGGGCCTTTGCGGCCTGGTGCATCTTGCCTCCGGCCGAGGCCGTCTTCGCCGTCGCCTCCTCAAGCCCCTTCTGCGCCTCGCCGTCCTTGCCGACCGCCTTCCTGACGTCCGGGTCCTCCGCGGCGTCGACCATCTCAGCGGCGAACTCGTCGGCCGCCTCGCCCAGCGCCTGCTGCTTCCTGCCCGTCAGCGGAAGCTCGCGCGCCGCGGCGGACCGGGCATCGCCGGTTAGGGCCTCCTGCCGCTCGATCATCTCGCCCAGGCGGTCGCGCAGCTCGGCGAGCTTGCGCGCGGCGGGGTCCGCGGCCGGCAGCTCGCCGGCCTCCGTGCGAAGCTTCTTCTGGGCGGCGATCAGCGCGGCGATCTGCGCATCCAGCTTGCCGAGCCGCCTGCCGATCTCGGCGGAGCGCTTGTGCAGATCGGTGACGTGCTCCATCCTGCTCTCGGTCTCGATCAGCGCCTCGATCCGCTCGCGCAGCTTCTTCCACCGCGCGATGCGCTCCTTGCGCCGGTCCGTGCTGGTCACGCCCTCGCGCAGCAGGCGCAGAAGGCGCTTGAGCTTGTCGATCACATCGCCTTCGGCGCGCGACGCCAGCTCGGTCATCCCGTTGCGCAGGTGGCGGACCACCTTGTCCATGTCCTCGGATATCTGATAGGCCCCGCGGGCGCGGCTGACGGCCTCGCGCAGGATCTCCGCGGAGTCCGGGTCCGTCTCGGACAGCTCCTCGGCGAGCTTGAGCATCTCGCCGGTCATCGCCTCGAAGTCCTGCTTGGTCAGTTGCTGGCGCTCGGCGAGCTCGGTCGTATTCGCCGTGCCCTCGTCGACCGACTGGCCCGACGCGCCGGCGACCAGCACCCACGCCGCGTATGCCCACGTGATTCGTCTCATGACCGATCTCCTCGGCAATTCAGCGATTCAGTCCCTCTCGGATGGACGCGTTTCCGGGCCGAGAAGTTCCCCGATGCCCTTCTCGCGCTGCTCGTCGATCTCCTCGCGGAGACGCTCCAGCCAGTCGATCATCCGTTCCACCCGCTCGGACATCGCCTGAAGCGTCCGAAACTTCTCCATTCGACCCGCAATCGCCTTCATCTCGTCCAGGATCCGCTTCTGCTCGGCGGCGACGCGCGCGACACTCTCCGACGACGGCCGCTCGCCGGCCGCCAGACGCTCGATCTCCACCGCGACGTTCACGCCCCGCCTCGACAGCGATTCCAACGGCCCCGCGATGCCGATGGAGATGGCCGCACGCTCGCTGGAGTCGCCTATGTGATTGTACGTCATCTCGTCCAGAAGCCCGGAAAACGTCGACGCCGCCCGGCCGCACTCGTCGGCCACCAGGCGCTGCGACCGAGCCGAGGCGCGGAGCGGTGCGGCGATCCGCCCGTCGTCATCGAGGTCGCCCGCTGCGACCGTCTTCGCGTACGCCGTGGTCTGCAACTCGATCGCGCCGGAAAACTTTTCGGCCAGGCGCTTCTGGCGACGGAACAGCTCCTTGGCCAGCTCGCTGCGTTCGACCACCTTGACGTTCAGCGGCTCGCTGACGGTCCGTCCGGGCCCGTCCAGCTCCTTCGGGCGCGCGTCGCGGGCCGCCACCGCCAGTCGGGCCGTCCGCCCCGCTTCCACCGCGCCGGCGAAGTCCACCTCGTCTCGCACGACCACCCGCGATCGCTCGCGGCGGTCCACCAGCGCCTTGACCGGTCGGGGGGACGCCGCCTCGTCGCCGGCGCCGATGAGGCGCACCGACAGCGCCGGAGCGGCGAACGCCTCGCGTACCTCACGGGGCGTCATGTCGGCTTTGTCCGCCTGCTCGCTGACCAGCGAGGTCCACTCGGCGGGAATAGGCCGGACCGCCAGCCCGTACACGTCGCCGGCGGTGATCCGCACCGGAAGGACCGCGTCCGGCGTGACGCTGCGCAGGTCCGCCAGCCCGCCGATCTTGGCGACGGTGACCGTTGGCGGCTCGTCCGGGACGATGCGCACCGGGAAGTCCTGCCCCCGCCCGTTGGTGTGTTTGTCGGCGTCGCGCAGGCGGACGTTGATCGTCTTGTCCGCGAAGGCGTTGTCGCCCTCGACG
>JBMCUM010000021.1:0-14711 GCA_048622595.1 Planctomycetota bacterium
TCCGCGCCGAAGTAGACCCTCCCGTCCCGCACTTCGCACTGCACGGCCGTGGGGGCCGCGAACAGCGTCGGCAGCAGCGACGCGTCCATCTCCACGTCCTGCACCACCGCGGGTCCGGGCGGCGGACCCCCACGCCGGGCCGGACCGCGCCGCGACCTGCGCCAGCTCGACTCGGCGTACACGTCGAACGTCCGCCCGCGGAAGTAGTGCGGCGGGGCGGTGCCGTCCGGCGCGGTCGCCTCCACCCGCATGACGACGGCGTCGGAGAGGTAGATCCGCCGCGGACTGCCCAGGCGGAGGCGCCTGGGGAAGCTGCCCGTTACGCCGCGGCGCCGGTCGGCACCGACGGCGGCCTGGGAGCGGACCCGCGGGGTGACCAGGAACATCACGGCGCCGGTGACGAGCATGCCCGCGAGGACCACGCCCAGTCGCCGGCGCAGCGCCCCCCCCGGCCAGTCGCTGATGGCGTTTCGGGCGACCAGGCGCGGGCTCAAGGCCGCGGACTCGCTTTCGAGCTGGGCGGCGCCGACGGCGTCCAGCCCGCGTTTGAGGGTGAAGACCATCGTCGTGTAGCACACGCCGCCCATGTGCGCCACCGCGGCCAGGGCGAACCATGGGGAGGTCGACAGGATCGCCCCGGCGACGCCGAGCACGGCCGTCAGGGCGAGCAACTGGACGTAGTCCCGGTTTCGCTTGTGCTCGAAGAGCTTGCAGAGCTGGATAAGGATCAGGAAATGCCCGACCGGGACGACCAGCAGCTCGTAGCGGTCGCTGAGCAGCTCGATGCCCAGGATGATGGTGGCGATCAGTACCGCCTTGTTCACCAGGGATCGCTCGACGTAGACCTCCTGCCGGCGGTGAGCGGCCCAGGCGTTGACCGCCACGGCACACGTGCCCGCCAGCAGGTGGAAGATGCTTCCCTCGGCCAGGCAGAACGCCAGCACGCCCAGCCAGATCGTCACCAGCAGAGGCATCTCCAGGCGACGGCGCTCGGAGAGGATGACGTCTGCTTCGCTGTAGCGTTGCAGCGCCATCAGGCCACCTCCTGCCGCACCGCGTCGCTTCCCGGAAGCGCCTCGTCGATGAAATACTCCTCCAGGTCCGCCGGGTGTATGAGCTGCAGGCCGCGACAGACCGCCCGCAGCCGCCCCAGCGCCTCGGTCGCCAGCGTGTCCCCCGTCACGGCCAGAACCTCCGCGTTGACCAGGTCCGCCCGCCGCAGCTTTGCCAGGGCGGCCGGCAGCCCGTGGGCGGTATTGAGGTCCACCTCCGCCAGGGCATCGAGGAGCTGGCGGCGCTGCCCGCGCCCCCCGGCAGGGCGGAACAGGCGGGGCCCGTCGGCGTTGGTCAGCGCCAGGCCCACCTGGTATCCGCGGAAGAACGCGTGCTCGATGAGCGTGGCGGCGAACCGCAGCACGCGTTCGCGCGCGGCGGCGGCGGCGTAGCTCATCTCCCCCAGGCGGGTGTCCAGCAGCACCCACAGGATGTCGGGCAGGGGGCGCGACATCTCGCGGACGACGGGCGTGCGCCGTCCCGCCGAACGCCGCCAGTGGATCCACCGCAGGTTGTCGCCCTCGCGGTACTCGCGCAACCCGAAGAACTCGTCCTGTCCGCCGCTGTCCCGACTGGGCGCGGCGCCGGAGCTTTCCAGGGCGCCGCGGCGAAGCAGGCGGCGTCGCAGGCGACCCCGCGCCGGCCAGACCACCAGCTCCGCCGGACGCGCGAACGCCCGCCGCGCCGCGACCAGCCCGAACGGAAACGACGTGTCCACCCGCAACCCGCGCAGCTCGAACCTGCCGCGCTGGCGTGCGACGAACCGCGCCCCGGCGCGGAAGCTCTGCCCGGCAGGCAGGTGCGCGCAGTACCCGCTGGCGCCGTGGACGTGCTCGGGAACGAGCTGGCGCAGGGACAACGACAAGGCCGCCCCCCGCCGGCGCGTGTTCCGCAGCAGGTACCCGATGTGCACCGTCTGGTCCTGCCACACGCGCGACGGGCAGTTCTGGCGGACGTCCACGCCGCAGAGCATCCGCCGGGCGAGGATCGCCGAGGCGTGCACCGCGCCGAACATCCCCCCGAACAGGATGTACATCATGGGACGGTCGTAGCTCTTGACCGTCGCCAGACCGACCAGCACCGCGGCGCCCAGAAACGCCCACCCCGCGAGCGTCAGGCGGAAGCGGACGCGGGCGGATTGTCGTCGCCGCCGGGGCATGGGCTGGCTCTCAGCGGGCACCGTCCCGCGCGTCACCGCGGGGCGGGAACCGCCTCCAGAATCTGGCGGAAGATCTCCTCGGCGTCCCCCCCCGACCCGTCGTGGACGAAGGCCTTCGTCTGCAGGCGGTGGGCGCAGACGGACGGGGCGAGGTCCTTGACGTCGTCCGGGACGCAGTAGTCGCGCCCGTCCAGCAGCGCCGAGGCCCGCGCCGCCTGGAGCAGCGCGATCGACCCCCGCGGCGACAGGCCCACGGTCAGCTCCTCGTTGCGCCGCGTGGCCGCGGCGATGTCCAGAACGTACTCGGCGATCTGCGCCGCCACGCGGACGTGATTGACCGCGTCCTGGGATGCGATGACGTCCTGGGCGGACATGACGGCCTGGAGGGAGTCGAGGCGCGTCCGCGCGGGCTGGGTCCGCAGGATCTCGCGCTCGACGTCCTTGTCCGGGTAGCCGATGCGGACCCGCAGCATGAACCGGTCGAGCTGGTTCTCGGGAAGGAAGTACGTCCCCTCGAACTCGCACGGGTTCTGCGTGGCCAGGACCATGAACGGCGGGCCCAGCGCGTACGTTTGCCCGTCGGCGGTGACCTGCGCCTCGTTCATCGCCTCCAGCAGCGCGCTCTGCGTCCGCGGAGTCGTGCGGTTGATCTCGTCGGCGAGGAGGACCTGGGCGAAGATCGGGCCTCGCTTGAAGTGGAACTGCCCCGTCTCGCCGTCATACACGCTGACGCCCAGAATGTCGCTGGGAAGCAGGTCCGGCGTCAACTGGATGCGGCTGAACGTGCAGTCCACGCTCTTGGCCAGGGCACGACCGAGCACCGTCTTGCCCACACCGGGGACGTCCTCGAGCAGCACGTGCCCGCCCGCGAGCAGGGCGACGAGCACCTGACGGACGGCCTCGTCCTTGCCCAGCAGCACCGTCTCGACGTTCTCGCGCAAGGCCGAGAGTTTCGCGATGTCGCTCATGGGGCCCCTTCGCCGGCTCTGTGTAGTGGGTAACGCTGCGCCGATTATAGCATTGCACCGCAGGCGGCGCGCAGGGGAATTGCACCGCGGACCCGACCCCGCCCGCTCGCCGCATGCACGCTCCCCGCGGTGGACGAACCCTTGGCATCGCCGCAGCGGCGAAGCTAGCATACACGCCATGTTCACGGGCATCATCCGACACGTCGGGCGCCTCCGCGACGTGACCGGGTCCGCGGGCGGGCGCCGGTTGACGATCGAGCTGGGCCCGCTGGCCGACCGGCTCGCCGGCGGCGACAGCGTCTGCGTCAGCGGGGCGTGCCTGACCGCGGCGGAGGTCCGCGGCGACGCCGGCGCCTTCGACGTGGTGGCCGAGACGCTCGGGCGAACCACGCTGGGCGACCTCCTCGCCGGCGACCGGGTCAACCTCGAGCCCGCCCTGACCCCGTCCGACGGGCTGGACGGGCATCTCGTCCAGGGGCATGTCGACGGCCTGGCCGAGGTCCGCGACGTCCGCACCGGCGGCGGGCACGTCGTCGAGCTCGCCGCGGTCGGGCTGACCGAGCAGATGGTCCCCAAGGGCTCGGTCGCGATCGACGGCGTGTCGCTGACGCTGGCCGACGTGCGGGCCGACCGTTTCAGCGTCGCGCTGATCCCGACCACGCTGGGCGAGACCACGCTGGCGGACCTGGCGCCCGGGTCGCGCGTGAATGTGGAGCTGGACGTCATCGGCAAGTACGTCCGACGATACCTCGATCAACTCGCCGGCAGCGGCGGACACGTCACGCTGCAATCCCTCCGTGACGCGGGGTTTGCGTAGGGCCTGTGCGCCGTGGCTGCGTGTGTTGGCGTGACCGGGAACCTGTGCCCATGAGTCGCGAACATGAATATGACCAGCCTGATCGTCAAAGACTTTCCCTGCTTTCGTGGCCACGCGCAATTTCCAATCCGCCTCCTCACGCTCCTTGTGGGGTTAGCCTGTCCCCATGCGCTGGACAGATTCCGGTCCTGAATAAGGTGGAACCGTCCGCAGGGATAGCAGTCCCGCTGGTGTTGCGGAGGAAGCCCGCCTTGCCTGCCCGGCCGTGGGCCGTAGGCATGGCGTCCGCTGGGGCGGAGGGTCAGCAACGTTTGTCACGGCGGCCGGCGTGCGGGGGCTTGCCGCTTGCACAGGGCGGCGCGCTGCGGCTTTCCACTTGCACCGGCCGGCCCGCCGGCGGGAACCGGCTGGACGCGGCCGACTGATCGCAATACCCTTGTCAGATCGTCGACAGGAGCAACGAGCCGGCGAAGGTGGCGTCGGAATGAACTTTCTGTTCGTCTTTTCGGACCAGCAGCAGCGGCACGCGACGGGCTGTCTGAGCGGCGGCGAGGTGCGCACGCCCACGCTCGACCGCCTCGGGCGCGAAGGCGTGCTGGCGCGCCGCGCGTACGCGAACAATCCCGTCTGCACGCCCTGCCGCATCGGGATGTTCAGCGGGCTGCACAGCTCGCGGACCGACACGCACAGCAACGCCGACCGGATCCCTCCCGGGCTTCCCACGCTGGCGGATCGACTAAACAGGGGCGGGTACCGCACCAGCTACGTCGGGAAGTGGCACATCGGCGGGGCGGGCAACGGCCCGATTCCGCCCGAGCTGCGCGGCGGGTTCACCGACTTCATCGGCTACCAGTGCTACAACGGCTTTCGCGAGGGCGTCTGCTTCTACGACGAACGAGGTCGCGAGCGATGCTACGACGCCCACCGCACCGACGTCACCACGGATATCGCCCTCGAGCGCCTGCGAGGCCTGGCCCGGTGCGGCGCGCCGTTTGCGCTGTTCGTCTCCTACCAGGCGCCGCATTACCCCGTCCAACCCTCTTGCGCCTACGAGGCGATGTACGCTGGGGCGGAAATCCGGGGCCGTCCCAACCGGGCGGAGGTCGACCCCTATACGCCGACGTACAGCCCGCCTTCACCCCGACCACGGGAGGACGACCCGGACTACCGCCGCTACGGCGGCGACCTGCACGAGTACATCCGCCTCTATCGGGCGATGGTCACGCAAGTGGACGCGAACGTCGCACGACTGATGGGCGCGCTGGAGACATTGGGGTTGAGCGCCGAGACGGCGGTGTTCTACACCTCGGACCACGGCGACATGCAGGGCAGCCACGGACTAAGGAACAAGTGCCTCCCGTACGAGGAGTCGGCGGGCATCCCGCTGGTCGCCCGGGTTCCGGGCGGGGCGCGGGGACTGGTCTGCGACGCGCCGCTGTCGAGCTTGGACTTCTACCCGACCTTGTTGGACCTGGCGGGGCTGCCCGTCCCCGGCGGGCTGGACGGACGCAGCTTCGCGCCGCTGCTTCGGCAGGGGAGCGAATGCGACGCCTCGCGCCCGGTCTTTGCCGAGAGGCCGAAATGGTGCATGATCGTCCGCGACGGGTGGAAGCTCGTGGCCGACAGGACGGACGACGGGCTGGAACCGGCCATGCTGTTTAACCTGGATACGGATCCCTACGAGATGCGCAACCTGCTGGACGGGCCCGACTGCGGCGACCGGCGCAACCGCCTGTGGGCCGACCTCGTCGCGTGGGATCGCGATGTCACCTCCGACCGCCTGCCTTGGGGATGAATCGATGAGCGTCGGCGTCACACAACGTCGCCTTCGCGTGTATGAGAACGTGTCGCGGGCAGCACCGCCCGTATGGGTCTCGCCCGGCAACATGGACGTTTGAATGCATACGGATAAAACAGAACGAGATGCGTTTGGCTATGCAACCGCCCCCTTCCGTGTGGAATACCGCCCGACCTACGGGCCACACACGCGGGAAGAACTGACGCAGATTCTCGACATGCTCGC
Organism: Planctomycetota bacterium; assembly: GCA_048622595.1. Classification (GTDB taxonomy): domain Bacteria; phylum Planctomycetota; class Phycisphaerae; order SM23-33; family SM23-33; genus JAGXKT01. The sequence goes on from JBMCUM010000021.1 coordinate 6,021, forward strand.
GGACTGCGGGGTTCAGGCGTGGTGGTATTCGGTCGCGACCAAAGGCGCGTTCCCCCTCTTTTCCAGCCGGCACCTGCACAGTCGAGACGATGCGGTCGACTACCTGCCATGGCTGGTCGAGGAAGGCCATCGGCGCGGCATCTCGATGTTCAGTTGGGAATACCTGTCGACCGCGCCGCTGACCGCGCATGCGCACCCGGAGTGGCGCTGGCGGTTCTTCGACTGGGAGGCGCCGGGCAGCGAACGCGACCGGATGTATGTCTGTTACAACTCGCCCTATGGCGATCTACTGAAGGACTACACCTGCGAGATCGTCGGCGACCTCGGCTTTGACGGCGTCTGGTTCGACGGCAGCTTCCTGTATGGCAACGGCGCCACCGCCGAATACGCCTGCTGCTGTGACTGGTGCGCGGCGAAATATGCGCGCGAAACAGGCGAATCGATGCCGGGCACGGTCGATTTCCGCGATCCCGCCTTTCGCCGGTTCGTCCAGTGGCGGTATGACGACCATACCGAATACTGGCGGGCGCTCAGCGCCTATGTACGCCGCCGGCATCCTAACAAAATCATCGTATTCAACCATTTCAACCGCTGGCACCGCGGCCCCGAATGCGGCTCGCCGCTGCGCCGCATGGCGGGCGACGCCCCGGAAGGCCCGAACCGCGAACGGCGTGCGCCCATGGAAGGCATGATCGCGAGCGAACGCGGCGCCTTTCCCCAGCAGGTGGCGCTGCAGGTCAAGACACTACGCGCCATGAACGACAACTATCCACCCGAGGTATGGATGCACGGCGGCAACTGTGCGTCGCACAGCGGGCCGCCGTTCCGATTCGAGAACCAATTGTTCCACGCTGAAACGTGCGCCACCCACGGCGGGTTCGCGAGCTTCGGCTACGGCGGTGAACGTTTTCACGCCGCAGCGCCTGAGTTCCAGGCGTTCCGGGAGCACCTGGACCCGATCGCGCCCTACGTGGGCGGTGCCCCGGTGACGCCGGTCGGCATGCTCGTCTCGGGCACGACCAAGGACTTCAGCGCGTTCGTTGACAATGGGCGCCTCAGTGATCCCAACCCGTTCTGGCAGAGCGCGCATGGCATGGACAACCTGCTCAACGCCCTGCACGTTCCGTCGGCCGTGCTGTTCGATAATATGCTCAGCCGCAAATTCCTCGACCGTTTCGAAGCGGTCGTCCTGCCGGGCGTGGCGTGCATGGATGACCAGGCGGTCCCGGCGCTGACGGCGTGGGTGCGAGACGGCGGGCTCTTGATCGCCGTCGGCGAGACCGGCACACGCACCGCCCTCGGTGAACCGCGCGATCAGGGCGCCCTCGATGACCTGCTCGGCATCACCGATCGTCTCACCGAACCGGTCTGCCCCGCACTGACTTTCACCCCCGCCTTCCTCGGGACCGACTTCGCGCCATGGGACGGGTATCACGAGGCCGTTCTCGACCGGTCCGGGCACGCCTCGGCAACCGCGGCGGGGTCGAAAGCCGCCGGCCCGCTGCTCGCTGTCACCGATGAGACCACAGTCCTCGCCACCGGCGAGCATCACCCGCACAAGGGCAAACGCTGGACGTCCCAGGGGCTCGCGCGCCCCGACCTCAGCAAAAACATATCCGGGGCGGTCATGACAATGCGCCCCGTGGGCGACGGCCTGGCGGTGTGCGTCAGTCTCGACATCGCCCGTCACTACGCCGGAGGCGGACCGAACGGACTGGCGCGTGATCTCCTGGCCCGGCTCTTGGCCCGGCGCGTCTGCCTGCCGTTTCGGACCGACGCGCCGCCGAATGTCACCATTACCTTCTGGCGACGGGAAAGCCACGCCGTCCTGCACCTGCTCAACACGCCGCCCGATCTGCTGCGCCTGCCCGGCGGTCAGCACGTTGCGCCGCCGACCGCGCCGGAGGATTTCGCGCCGACCGCCCCGATCCGAATCGACATCCCCGGCCGCTGGAAAGGCGGTTTCTGCCCCCGCCATCCCGAGCGCCTGACGGTCGAGACGAACCCGACGGGTGCCGTGGTGACTCTGAACCGGCTGGATCGGCACGCGGTCATTGGTTTGGAGGAAGGATGAATGTGATGCGGGAACGTGGTAAAGAAGAGCGGCGGCTGGGTAACAATCACGGAGGAACGCACGATGAAAACCGATTGGTTCCGGAAATCCGGTTATGACCGGATGATGCACTTATTCCGGGCAACGACGGCGAGACACCGGGCCGATATGTATTCGCCGCCGTTGACGCCTTTGATGTGCCCCATGTGGCGGATCAGATCGTTGCCGCCGGTGCCCGGGCATCTCCTCTTTACGCTCGGCCGGAACGGCGGCTTCTTCAACGCACCAACCCGCTTTGTGAAGAGATCGCCGGATACCGTCCCGGGCAACGCTGCAGCGAGCGGGACCTGCCAGTGGAGCTTATCGAGGCGCTGGCCGCGCGCGATGTGAAAACCATGCTGTACCTCCCCGGTGAAGCGCCGTTCGTGCCGCACTGTAAGCGGGCTCAAAACCATAAGGAAGCCACGGACGGGAAAAACCGCAAGAATGTCGTCGTTGTTCTCGCCGACCAGCACCATGCCGACCTGCTGCGCTGCGCCGGCCATCCGCAGGTCATCACCCCGAACCGGGACGGCTTTGCGGGCGAGGGGGTGCGGTTCTCGCAGGCCTACTGCCAGAACCCCATCTGCACCCCCAGCCGCGTCTCCTGGCTGTCGGGGCAGTATTGCCACAACCACGGCTTTTACGGTCTCTCGGGCCCGGCGTGGTTCGAACTGCCCAACCTTTTCCGCCACTTCCGCGTCCACGGTTACCGCACGGCGGGGTTGGGCAAGCTGCACCTGCCCTGTCAGCCGCGAAACTGGGTGGCCGACGACCTGGACCTCTTCGCCGACGCCTACAAGCCGGTCGCCGGCGATTACGGGCACTCCGCCTACCTGAAGCACCTGGAGCAAGCGGGTCTGCGGCACCTGGAGGACAGTTGGCACAATCCCTGGCTGCCGAAGCCCCTTTGCGACTCCCGGCCGTCCGAGCTGCCCTACGAACACACCATGGAGCGCTGGATCACGGACCGCGCGCTGGACTTCGTCGACGAGTCCGACGACAAGCCGTTCTTCATCGAGATCGCCTACCAGCGCCCGCACCATCCCCTGCTGCCGCAGAAGCAGTTCTGGGACATGTATCCGCCGGACCTGGCGCTTCCGGAGACCTTCGACCTGGAGCCCGCAGGTCGACCGCCGCACTTCCGCAGGATGTGGCAGAACACGCGGAATAAGACCGGCCCGTTCGGCGCGGAGGGCGACAGCGTGCACGACTGGGCGCGGCGCGCGTGGCGCGGTACGCTGGCCTGCGTGACGCAGATGGATGACGTCTTCGGTCGGCTGATTCAGGGGCTCGAGGAGCGGGGCGAGTACGACAACACCGTCATCGTCTACTCGAGCGATCACGGCTGCTACCACACCATCCACGGCCTGCCGGAGAAGGCGCCGGGGATCTGCTCGGACTCGGTCTGCCGCATCCCCATGATTTGGCGCGCGCCCGGCGGCAGCCAGGCGGGGCGGGTCAGCGATCAACTCACCGAGACGGTGGACGCCGCGCCCACGCTGTGCGCCCTGTGCGGCCTGCCGGAGATGGAAAGCGTTGACGGAAAGGACATCACCCCGCTATTGAGCGGCGGCGATGCTCCGGTGCGCGAGGTGGCGGTCACGGAGAACCCCTGGAGCAAGAGCTTGCGCTGGGGTCGGTGGCGTTTCGTCCACTACCAGCGCGAGATGTGGCCGGGCGAGGACGTGGGCGAACTGTACGACATGGAGTCCGACCCGCAGGAGACGACCAACCTGTATCACGACCCGGCGCACCAGCAAACCGTCAACGCCTGCCGGCGGATGCTGCTCGAATGGCTGATCGGCACCACGCGCTGTCGCACCGTCCATCCGCCCCGGCAGAACATCCAGTTGCGCGAGGACGGCACCATCCGGCCACAGGTGTACGAAACCGCCGGCGACGGCAAGGAGTCCAACCGCGCCGGTCCGGGCCGGCGCGCGGCGGATCGGCGGCTGAATTACCTGTAAGCTTGCGGACTTCCCTTTCGCCAGGAGGCGCACGGCGTGAGCCACCAGACCGACTGGATGCACGAGGCCCGCTGGGGCACGATGACGCACTACCTCGCCGACGGCTTTGCCGCCGAGGACGAGCCCATGACCATCGCGCGGTGGAACGCACTGGTCGACGGTTTCGATGCGGGGCGTTTCGCCCGGACCATCGCCGAGACCGGCAGCGGATATCATCTCTTCACCGTCGGCCAGAACAGCGGGTATTACTGCAGCCCCAACGAGACCTACGATCGGCTCGTGGGGCGCACAGCGGAGCAAAGCCGGCTGTCCAGGCGCGATCTGATCGCCGATGTCGCCGACGCCCTGTTGGCGCGCGGCGTCGTGCCCCTGGTCTATTCCACCTCCACCGCCGCCAACAGCGACCGGGACGCCATGCAGGCGCTGGCGTGCGTGCCGCCGTGGCGCCCGCGAATGGGCTGGGGCGAGGCCTGGGACCAACTGACGCCGGGCACCGACGAGCGCCTGGGCGACTTCCAGCGCCACTGGGAGGCGATTCACCGCGAATGGTCGCGGCGCTGGGGCGAACGCGTGCGCGGCTGGTGGATCGACGGCTGCTATTACGCGGACAAAATGTATCAGCACGAAGACGCGCCCAATTTCGCCAGCTTCGCCGCCGCCCTCAAGGCCGGCAACCCCGCGAGCATCGTCGCGTTCAATCCGGGGGTGAACAAGCTCTGGCGGACCAACGAGCGTCAGGACTATACCGCCGGCGAGGTGAACGATTTGCTGGTGTTCGCCCCGGCGTTCCGGCAAGGCCGCTTCGCCGCCGGCGCGCAATTGCACATCCTCTCCTTCCTCGGCGGTTTCTGGGGGTGGAACGCGCCGACGCGGCGCTTCCGCGACGAGCTGGTCGCCGCCTACACGCGGTACATCAACGACCGCGGCGGCGCCGTAACCTGGGATATCCCCATCGGCGCCGACGGCACCATCCCGGACGAGTTCGTCCGCCAATTGACCGCCTTGGGCACGGCGATCGGGACCGCGTGACAATGTCTACGGCAATCGCGCCGAACCAACCCGACGATTCCGTTTGCCCGGACAGGCCCGTACCCCGGCCCCGCGGCAGACCGCTCGCGCACGCCGAAGCCCGTTTTGTATCAGTGAAGCGTTCTTCGCAGGCCGTGCGACGCGCGGCGGATGCGGCTTTCTACATCTCGTTCTCGCTCAACCAGTTGAGTTGGGGCCAATAGCGAGGCCCGGTGTTGGGCTGCGGGGCGCCGGGGGTGCTTCGACCGTCCCGCACATAGCGCGTCAGCAGCGCGGTGAGGCGGTCGACGACATCGGGATGCTCGGCGACCACGTTGCGGCGTTCGCCGATGTCCGCTTCAAGGTCGTACAACTGGATCGACGCCGCATCGGGTGGTTCGTCCCCCGGTCTGGGGGGGCTCCAGCCGCCGGAGCCGGGGCACATCTCCAGCTTCCATCGGCCCTGGCGGATCGAGAGCATGCCCTGGATCGAGTGGTGCACGGTGGCCTGGCGGATCGGCTCGGTCGGCGGCGCGTCGCTGTAGAGCGGTAGATTGCTGACGCTGTCCTCGCCGGCGTCGTCGGGCAGCGCATCGCCGTGGATGTCGGCGGCGGTCGCAAGCAGGTCGCTGAGGCAGACGGTCTGCGCACATCGCCTCCCCGCCCCGATGCGCCGGGGCCAGCGCACGATCAGGGGAATGCGATGCCCTCCCTCGTAGATGTCCGCCTTGTACCCGCGGAAGTGGTAGCTCGGATGATGCCCCACCTTCGCCAGCTCGTCGAAGTTCGCCTCCGGCGAACAGCCGTTGTCCGCGGCGAAGATGAACAGCGTGTCCTCGGCGATCCCCGCGTCCTCGACCGCCCGCATCACCTCCCCGATGCACCAGTCGGTCAGCAGGCAGAAGTCGCCGTATTCATTCGTTCCGGAGGTCCCCAGGAATCGGTCGGTCGGCAGGATCGGCGTGTGCGGCGCGGGGAGGGGAAAATACACGAACAGCGGTTGCGCCCCGGCGTTGTCGCGAATGAACGAGCAGCAGCGATCGGTCAGCTTCTCGAGCACCTCGTCATGCCTGAAGTCCGGCGCGGTGGGACCTTCGCGCCAGAACGCCTTGCCCGTGTTGGAGGTCACGCGATCGGGCACGGCCGTGGGCATCTCGCCATCGACGTAGACGTACGGCGCCATGTCCAGCGACGCGGCGATCCCGAAAAACTCATCGAACCCCGCGTCGGTCGGCCCGCCGGTGATCGGCCTTGTGAAATCAACGTCCTTCGCGTCGTCACTCTTTTTCGCCCAAGACCAGCCGAGGTGCCACTTCCCGAAGCACCCGGTGCGGTAGCCCTTCGACTTGAGGTATGACGCCACGGTCATTCGGCCGGCTTCGATCAGCGGCTCGCTGTAGCCGCCGAGGACGCCGCGTTTCTGTCTGGAGCGCCAGTTGTAGCGCCCGGTCAGAATGCTGTATCGCGACGGCGTGCAGACGGCGCTGCTGGCGTGGGCGTCCTCGAATCGCATGCCCTCAGCGGCGAGGCGATCGAGGTGCTCGGTGCGGATTCTGGACTCGGGATTCAGACAGGACACGTCACCGTAGCCCATGTCGTCGGCGAGGATGTACACGATGTTGGGAGATTCGTTGCTCATGGTCGGAGGAGTGTAACAGACCAACGGGCGAACCGCGACAATCCGTAGTCCGTAATCGAGCCATTTGCGATGTTCGTAGCGCGGGCCCATGCGGTCATACGACTCGTACGAGGCCTTTGACGCTCCCGGCTTCACGGATGGGCGGCGCGCTGTTTGTAGCGAAGGCGTCCCGCCTTCGTGTACCGCGGGCAGCACCGCCCGTATGGGTCTCGCCCGCGCTACGGATAAAGCCCACATCGCAAATGGCTCCGCGATCGTGCCGACGATGGTGTGTAATCTCGTCAGCGGGGCGTCAGGCCTGGGGCGGGGCGCTCAGCGCCTCGGCCACCTCGGGCGTCACGCCGCGCGGGTCGGCGTCGAAGGGGACCACGTCGGACGTGTGGACGTACCAGTCGAGCATCCGCTCCTGCAGCTCGCTGCGCACGGGCGCGTAGGACGCCTCGTCGTGCACGTTGCGCAGCTCCTGCGGGTCGGAGGTGAGGTCGTACAGCTCGCTGACGCCGAGCGGTCGGCGGACGAGCTTGTGGGTCCGCGTGCGGATCATGGTCGCCCGGCAGACGCTTCGCGGGTCCTGTTGCTGCTGGAGCCCCTTGGGGTAGTAGATCCCGTCCGGGTTGGCGCAGATGCCTCCGCCCGGCTTGCCCTCGAAGCAGTGCGGCTCGTGGGGGTCGTACCCGCCCTCGGCGAAGACGGCGCGGTCGGCGTCGCCGGCGCCGCCGCACAACTGCGGAACCATGGAGCGGGCGAAGTGCGTGTGCTGCGGCTCGATGCCGGCCAGCTCCAGCGTGGTCGGCATGATGTCGAAGCACTCGACGGGCGCGTCGACGACGTGCCCGCCCCGGCAGCCGGGGGCGCGGACGATCATCGGAACGCGCGTCAGGCAATCGTCCAGCCCGCTGGGCCACTTCTCGACCAGCCCGTAGTCGCCCGCCCAGTCGCCGTGGTCGGAGAAGAACACCACGACGGTGTCCTCCGCCCGCCCGGACTCGTCCAGCGCATCGAGCACCATGCCCACCATGTCGTCGACGTAGCTGACCATGCCGAGATAGACGGCCATGATCTTGCGCAGCTCCCACTCGTCGACGCCGTCGAGCCCGCGGTATTCGCGGATGAGCCGGTAAAAGTCGGGCTTGTCGGGCAGCTCGGGCGCCCGCAGGGGCGGGACGTCCTCGGGTTTGTACATGTCGTACCACGGCTGGGGGGCGGTGTAGGTCGGGTGCGGGCATCCGGTGGCGAGGAACAGCATGAACGGCGAGTCGCCGGCGCCGCGGGACCGGACGAACTCGGCCGCTCGCTGGTACGAGTAGTAATCGTGGTGATGCCCCTCGAGCGGACCGGCGAGAAAATCGTTGGCGTCCGGGGCGTCGTGGCGTGGCTGCGGACGCCCGCCCGGTCCCTGGACGCAGTGCAACCGCGAGACGGACCGGGCGAAGCTGTCCTGACTGAGCAGGTCGTTCTTGCCGATCCAGTGGACCTCATACCCGCCCTGCTTCAGGTAGCGCAGCGTGTTGGGCTCGTCAGGTCGCAGCAGGTGCCACAGCGTCCGGTGCCCGCGGGTGTGGGGGTACCAGCCGGTCATGAAGCTGCACCGCGACGGCGTGCAGACCGTGTGCTGAACGTGACACTGGTCGAAGCGGACGCCCGTTGCGGCGAGGCGATCGAGGTTCGGCGTTCGCGCCAGGGGATGCCCGTAGCACGCCAGCACGTCGGCGCGCATCTCGTCGGGATTGATGTAAACGAAGTTCATCGCGTGCTCCTCGGTGCAAACCTCCGCCGACTATACGCGAAATCGCCGCCGTCGCCAGCATCGAACCGCACGAACTTGCCCCCGACCCCGCGGCGCGGGATAATCCCCCCGGCGGCAGGACCGGCCTCGCGCGCCAGCCGCCCACACCGATGACCGACGCGCCGAACATCGTGCTGATCTACGCCGACGACGGCGACGTCGACGAGCGGTACAGCTACGACCCGTACGGCAAGGT
>JBMCUM010000022.1:0-14424 GCA_048622595.1 Planctomycetota bacterium
AGATCATGTCGCGCAAGCAGGTCTCGCAGAAGCAGTGGCGGATGATGCTGCGGGCGCGGGTCATGCTGCGCAAACTGGCCGCCGAGGGGCTGGACGTGCCCGCCGAGGCGGTCCGCGAGGAGTTCCACCGCCGGTACGGTCGGAAGGTCGTGGTCCGCCACATCCAGACCGATGCGTTGTCCGAGGCGCAGAAGGTCCGCAAGCTGGCGCAGAAAGAGGGCGCGGACTTCGCCGAGCTGGCGCGGGAGCATTCGGTCAACCCGTCGGGTCGGTCCGGCGGCGAGTTGCCGCCGATCGGGCGCGGGAGCGACTCGATTCCGGCCGGGATCCGCGAGGCGGCGCTGGCGATGAAGGAGCCGGGCGAATTGTCCAACCCGGTGCAGGTCGGAGACTCCTTCCACATCCTGCGGCTGGTGCGGACCATCGAGCCGGAGGACGTGAAGTTCGAGGAGGTCGAGGCGGAGATGCGACAGGCCGTCCGCGAGCGCCTGCTGGCGGCACGCCAGCAGCAGGTCCTTCGCGAGCTGCTCGCCCGCGCCGACGTCGAGTACGTCCACCCGACGCTCAAGCACCAGCACCGCGCCGCGCAGCCCGACGCGCCGTTGCAGCCATGAGCGACGACAAGCCGAAAATCGAGCTCTCTCCGCGGATTCGGCGGCTTCCCCCGTATCTGTTTGCGAGGCTGAACCGCCTGCGGGACCGCAAGCGCCGCGCCGGGGTGGACGTGATCGACCTGGGCATGGGCAACCCGCACGACCCGCCGTCGCAGACGATCATCGACAAGCTCTGCCAGTCGGCGCGGAACCCGCACACGCACGGGTACAGTCAGTCGATCGGCATCCCCAACCTTCGGCGGGAGATCGCCAAGCTCTACGACCGGCGCTACGGCGTGACGCTCGATCCGGAGACCGAGGTCATCGCCGTGCTCGGCTCGAAGGAGGGCTTCTCGCACATGTGCCTGGCGCTTCTGGGTCCGGGCGACACCGCCGTGGTGGGCGACCCGTACTTCCCCATCCACGTCTACGCGGTGGCGCTGGCGGGGGGCAACGTGCTGAACGTCCCGCTCGGGGCGGGCCCGGAGTTCCTCCAGCGCGTCGCCTACGTCGCCGAGCACCTGTACCCGACGCCCAAGGTTCTGATCCTCAACTTCCCGCACAACCCCACGGCGATGACGGTCGACGACGTGAGCTTCTTCGACGACGCGGTCACGCTCGCCCGCCGGACCGGGATGATGATCATCCACGACTTCGCCTACGGGCGGACGTGCTTCGACGGGTACGAGGCGCCCTCGTTTCTCCAGGTCGACGGCGCCAAGGACATCGGCGTGGAGTTCCTGACCATGTCCAAGCCGTACAACATGGCCGGGTGGCGGATCGGCTTCTGCGTGGGCAACGCCGAGATGATCCGGGCGCTGGCGACGATCAAGGGCTACTACGATTACGGCATCTTCACGCCGATCCAGGTCGCCAGCATCATCGCGCTGCGCAGTTGCGAGCAGGACGCCCGCGCCCAGGCGGAGGTCTACAAGGGGAGACGCGACGTGGTCGTCCAGGGGCTCCTGCGCGCCGGGTGGCAGGTCAGCCCCCCGCGGGCAAGCATGTTCGTCTGGGCGAAGGTCTCCGACGAGCACCTCGCCGGGCAGGGGACCATCGACTTCGCCATGCGGATGCTCGACCAGGCCGAGGTCGCCCTCGCCCCCGGACGGGCGTTCGGCGTCAACGGCGAGGGGTACGTGCGCATCGCCCTGGTGGAAAACGAGCACCGCCTGCGCCAGGCGATGCGCCAACTGAACCGCGCTCTGAACAAGGGCATCACCGCGCCCTCGGCGACCAAGCTCAAGCGCAAGAGCGACCGGGCGGAGTAGCGTCGCATCGCACCCGCGCCCCGTCCCGCCGGCGCCTGCACCGGCCGCCCGAAGCGGCCCCGGGCAAAGCAATCATGTTGGTCAACGGCAACCGGCGCCGCTTCGCGGCGCCTCACGAATCCAGCTTGCGCCCCAGGTGTCTGCAAACCTTGCGGACGTAGCGGCGTGTCTCGCCCGGCGCGTGGCGGCGGACCAGCGTCCACGACCCGAGTTGCGGATGCGCGCCCCGGAGCTTCGCCAGGCGCGACGGGCCCATGTTGTAGGCCGCCAGCGCAAGCACCAGATCCCCGCCGAACCGGTCCAGCATCATCCCCAGGTAGGCCGTCCCGACGCGGATGTTGTACTCGGGGTCGAACAGGTCCTTCTCCGCGGTGGTGCGCGTCGTCGCCCCGTCCGGCTTGCGGACCACCCGGCGGACCCGGCGGGGGCGTTCGATGCCGAGCCGGTCGAGCACGTCGCGCTCGGCCGTGTCGGTTACCTGCATCAGCCCCTTGGCGCCGCGTCGGCTTTCGGCGCGCGGGTTGCCCTTGCTTTCGACGCGGATGACGGCGCGGACGACGTCGGCCGGGACGCCGTACTCCGCGGACCAGCGGCGGATGTAGGGCTCCTGGGCGGTCAGACGCCCGGCGACGGTCCTGCCGTACAGCCACCAGTTCACCGCGGCGACGCCGCCGGCGAGGACTGTCACCGCCAGGATGGTCTGCAGCACCACGCGCCGCGCCGCACCGGGCGGTGCGCCTGAGGCGCGCGTCCTGCCGGGATGGACGGATCGCAATGCGTTCACGTGCGCCGGTTCCGCCGATGTGCCGTTTCTGAAAATGTACGTTTCCCGCGCACTTCGGGCAAGGGACGCCTGCGCGGATGCCGGGCTTCGCCGAACGGCAGCGGGGTGAAGATCGGTCTTGGCGGGCGTATAATGCCCTGAACCGACCAGCGCCGCCGACGGGCGGCAGAGAAAGGACGATCCATGGCTGAGCTGTTTGAGATCACGGAACTGGTGAAGATCGGCATCGAGGACGAGAAGTCAGGCGTGGGGTTCTACGCGACCATGGCCGAGCGGGCCGACAGCGAGCGCCTCCGGGCGATTTTCGCCGACCTGGCCGACCAGGAGCGCCACCACCAGCGGCGGTTCGAGCAGATGCTCGAGGACCTCGGCGGGCATAAGCCCACGCGCGAGCAGTACCCCGGCGAATACGCCGGCTACCTCCAGGCGCTGACGGGCGACCGCGCCTTTCCCGACGCCGACGCCGCACGGCGGATGGCCGAGAACTGCCCCGACGACCGCTCGGCCGTCGAACTGGCCGTGCGGTTCGAGCGCGATACGCTGCTGCTGATGCACGAGATGGCCTCGCTGGTTCCGGACAAGCACCGCGACGTGGTCAACGAACTGGCCGAGGAGGAGCGGGGGCACCTGGTCACGCTCGCCGACGCCCGCCGCGCCCTGTAACCGGCGCGCCCCGGCGGCTACTCGTCCTGTGCCGGCGCGTGTCGGTCGAGTTGAAGGGCGGCCGAGTTGACGCAGTACCGAAGACCGGTCGGCTCGGGACCGTCCTCGAAGACGTGCCCGAGGTGCGAGTCGCAGCGACTGCACAACACTTCCGTGCGCGACACCCCCAGCGACCGGTCCGCGCGCGTCGCGACGCTGGTTTCGTCCACCGGCGCGTAGAAGCTGGGCCAGCCCGTCCCCGACTTGAACTTCGTCCGCGAGTCGAACAGCGGCTGACCGCACCCCACGCAGCGGTACACCCCCTCGGCCGTCTCGTCCCAGTACTTGCCCGTGAACGGCCGTTCCGTCCCGCCCCGCCGCGTCACACGGTACTGCTGGTCCGTCAGTTGGGCCTTCCACTCCGCGTCGGTCTTGACCACCCTGTCGCGCCCGTCGTCGTTTGAGGTCATAGGGTCCTCGCTACCGCATCCGGTCGCCGCCAGCCCCGCCAAGATGAGCCACACTGCGCGTTTCATGGCGTGCTCTCGGCCCATTATACGGCTCACGGGGCACCGGCGTTCGGTTCGCGGCGGGTCTGGCGCTGCATGATCCGCCACGCCTCGTCGACGTAGAACCGGTAATGCTGCGGCGGCGCTGCGTTGGGGATGCGATCCACGGCGAGGTCGGCATGTCTGGTCCGGCGCCGTTCGGTCATAGTCTGGGGCTTCGCGTGGTTTGGCTCAGCCGGTCAGCACCGCAAGCAGGATGTACCCGACGGGTGCGGCCAGCAGGGGCGAGTCGAGGATATCGAGGATGCCGCCGAACTCGGGCACGGCCCGTCCGCTGTCCTTGACCTTCGCCGAGCGCTTCAGCACGCTTTCGGCCAGGTCGGCGAACTGCCCGGCCAGCGCCAGGGCGGCGCCGAAGGCGGCCGCGAGGGGCGGCGGGATCGCCGTCAGCGGCTCGCCGCCGGGCAGGGGGCCCAGCAGGTACGCGGCGCCCGCGGCGGCGCCCGCGCCGAAGACGACCGCCCCGGCCAGGCCTTCCCAACTCTTGTGCGGGCTGATCGAGGGGACGAGCTTATGGCGTCCGATGGCCTTTCCGGTGAAGTAGGCGCCGATGTCGGCGAACTTGACCGCCGCCAGGAAGGTCGCCAGCGCCGCAACGCCGAAGTCCAGTCGCATCTGGAGCATCACCGCCGCGCCGGCGCCCAGGTAGACCAGCGCCAGGGCGGTCGCGCCGACGCCCTGCAGCGCGTGGAGGCAGCGGCGCAGCAGCATCTGCTCGGCGAACACGACCGCCAGCAGCAGCGTCACGACGCCCAGCACGACCCCCCCGGTCAGCGGCGCGCCGGTGAACTGCCACCAGAACGGCAGCGTGCCCAGCGCCGTGGCGCCGAACAGCGCCGAGACGCGCAGCATCGCCACCCCCGCCGCGGCGAATAGCGTCATCAGCTCGACCACGGCGCGGACCAGCAGCCCAACGAGCAGCACCGCCAGCGGAAGGGCGTACAGCGGTGCGGGCGCCGGCGCTTCGGGCGCCCGCCCGGTGAGGTGCGCGTCGATCCGCCACCCGATCCACGCGTCGAGCACGAGCAGCCCGGCGACCGCGGCGATCATCAGCGCGCCGTAGAGGATCCTCTTTCGCATGGCCCCATTTAGCGCCGAACGCGACGAGAATGCCAGCATCGCCGGCTTGCCCAGCCGCACCGGTGCTTGTGCGCAGCGCCCGAGGCCGCTAGAATCCGCCGCGCGGACGCCGCCGGGTGCGCCGGTCGGCCGGTTGGAAACGATCCAGGAGAGCCCCATGATTACGTTCAGCGCCTTCGCCGACGAGATCGCCGACGACCTCGACACGCAGATGGACGTCTGCGCTGCGGAGGGGGTCAAGTGCATCGACGTCCGCGGCGTCGACGGGACGAACGTCTCGAAGCTGTCGGTCGAGCAGGCACGCGAGTACCGCAAGCGGCTGGACGATCGCGGCTTCCGCGTCCCGTGCATCGGTTCGCCCATTGGGAAGATCCGGATCAGCGACGACTTCGAGGCCCACCTGGATATGCTGAAACACTGCTGCGACGTGGCGCGGGCGTTCGGGACCCAGCGGATTCGCGTGTTCAGCTTCTACCCGTCCGAGGGCGCCGAGATCGCCGACCAGCGCGACGCCGTCATCGAGCGGATGGGCCGCATGATCGACGTCGCCGCCGACGCCGACGTGCTGCTGATGCACGAGAACGAAAAGGCCATCTACGGCGCCAAGCCCGACCGCGTGAAGGACCTGTTCGAGACGCTCTCGTCGGCGCGCCTCCAGGGCATCTTCGACCCGGCCAACTACGTCGAGGAGGGCGTCGCGCCCTACGACGACGCGTGGACGCAGGGGCTGGATACGCTGACGCAGTACTTTCACGTCAAGGACAAGGACCCGGACGGGGACGTGTGCGTCCCGGCCGGGCAGGGCAGGGGACAGTTCGACCGGATCTTCGCGGACCTGCGGACCCGCGACTGGGACGGGTTCGCGACGTTGGAACCGCATCTCGCCGCGGCCGGGCAGTTCGCCGGGCACACGGGCCCGGACCTGTTCGCCGAGGCGGTCGCCGCGCTCCGCGCCGTCTGCGACCGCGCCGGGCTGAAGTACCAGTAGCCCCGAGCCCCGGACGCTGCGCAGCCCGGTTCCGCCCGTCGGGGTTTACACGCCTCCGCGCCGCGCCGACAATACCTGTGGCGGCGCCCCCCCGTGTTGGTGGTCGTCCGCCCGCGCGGTCGGTAGGGTGTCCGAGTGGCTGAAGGAGGCGGTCTTGAAAACCGCTGTCCCTCCGGGGACCGTGGGTTCGAATCCCACCCCTACCGCGTTCGGCGCCGACAGCGGCGCGGCACAAGTCGGCGCGTCAAGCCGCAGGCAACGGCGCCAGACCCGGCTGAACAGACCGGAGGTCGCGCCCGCGTGGCGCTGCGGGGGCTTGGGCGGTCCGGACGGGGCGGATTCGTTTGGTCCGGCCGCCCGCATCGGATACGCTCGGCGGTCGGAGACAGAGCGATGAGTGCGGTCACCGACCGGGCGGAGGGCATCCGCCCGTTCAACATCATGGCCAAGCCGGTCTGCGGCGTCTGCAACCTCGATTGCAGCTACTGCTACTACACGATGAAGCCGCGGGAGCTGTACCCGGAGGTGGCGGACCCCTCGCAGTTCCGCATGAGCGACGAGCTTCTGGAGACGTACACGCGGCAGTACCTCGAGGCGATGCCGGTTCGCGCGGAGTTCGGCTGGCAGGGGGGCGAGCCGACGCTGGCGGGGCTGGAGTTTTTCAAAAAGGCCGTCGCGCTTCAGAAGCAGTACCGCGCCGACGGGCAGGTCATCGCCAACGCCTTCCAGACCAACGGGACGCTGCTGGACGAGGCGTGGTGCGACTTCCTGGCCGAGAACGAGTTCCTGGTGGGGTTGAGCTTGGACGGCCCGGCGCAGTGGCACGATCACTATCGGCGGGACCACGCGGGGCGAGGCACGTTCCACCGCGCCTGGGCGGGCCTGGAGCGCCTCGGCGCCCGCGGGGCGGAGTACAACGTGCTGGTGACGCTCAACGCCGCCAACGCCCCGCACGGGGGGGACATCTACCGCTACTTCGTCAACCGCGGGGTGCGGTACCTGCAGTTCATTCCCATCCTGGAGCGCACGAGCGAGGGCGCGCCGGCGCCGTTCTCCTGCACCGGCGAGCAGTTCGGGCGGTTCATGCTGGACGTCTTCGAGCTGTGGGCGTCGCGCGACGTGGGACGCGTCTCCGAGCGACTTATCGACAGCGTGCTGCACTACCTGGTGTACGGACGGGCGTCGACCTGCTGCTACTCCGAGCGGTGTGCTAACGCCCACGTGCTCGAATGGAACGGCGACCTGTACGCCTGCGACCACTTCGTCTATCCCGAGTGGAAGATCGGGAACATTACCCAGCGCTCGCTGGACGAACTGGTCCGCGATGAGAAGCTCGACGAGTTCGCCCGCCTCAAGACCGAGCTGCCCGCCGCCTGCCTCGACTGCGAGTTTCTGCCCTACTGCCGGGGCGGATGCCCCAAACACCACCGTCCGGTCGGGACCGACCCGGACCGTGTCAACCACTTCTGCGAGGGCTACAAACTGTTCTTCCGCGAGGCGCTTCCGGAGCTGAAGCGGCTGGCCGAGGCATTCAAGCGCAACGAGGCGCCGGTTCCGAAGGGCGGCGCGAGCACGCCCCCGGCCGACGCGGTCGCCCAGGCACAGTTCGAGGCGGGCCCGGGCCCGGCCGCTCCGCAACCGGCACGCCCGGCGCGGCGCAAGCCGGGGCGCAACGACCCGTGCCCGTGCGGTTCGGGGCGGAAGTTCAAGCGCTGCTGCGGGCGCGTATAGGACGGGGCGGGCGGTCTTCGAGATGTTCGCCCGCGGCGCCGCGCGCTGCGGCTCATTCGGAGCCGGGCGCCGGCTCGGGCGGATCGGTGGGGGTCAACTGCCTCTGGATCGCCTCGTTGACGCGGCGCATCAGGTCCACGTACTCCACCTGGGCGTCGGTGAACTTCTTGAACGCCGGCGAGGCGGTCAGCTTGTTCTGAAGCTCCTCGAGCTCGTGCTTGTCGTCCGGCTCGATGGGCTTGCCCTCGCTCTCGGCGCGGGCCATCTTCTCGGACTGCCGGCGGTACTGCTTCAGCGTCTCGAGGGTGTCCGGCTCGTCGTTGAGTTCTTCGCGCGCCGCCTGAAGCGCCTTGCCCTCGTCCGATTGGGCGATGGCGCCGCCGAGGCGTTCGGCCAGGTCCGTGATCTCGCTCATGGTAGCGTCCTTTCGGATCGGGCGCTGCGGTGGGGCGTCAGGACTCGGTCAGCTCGGGCGGCGGCTGCTGTTGCTGATGGTACTGGTAGTAGGTCTCGTAGTTCTTGCGGAGGTACCCGCCGGCGGTAACGCGGACGCCGTTGAGCACGGCGCCGAGGATGTGGCCCCCGACGCGCTGGATCATGTCGCGGGTCCGCTGGACCACGCCGTAGGTGTTCGCCCCGGCGCGGACCACGAGGATGACCCCGTCGACCTGGGTGGAGAGCACCTGGGCGTCGGTGACGACCACGCACGGCGGCCCGTCGAACAGGACCTGGTCATACTGCTGTTGCATCTCGGCGATGAGCGTCTGCATCGTGTCCGACCCGAGCAGCTCGGCGGGGTTGGGCGGCAGGGGTCCGGCCTGGAGAACGTGGAAGTTCTCCTCGACCTGGTGGACGTTGTCCTGCCAGCGGGCCCGGCCGACCAGGGCGCTGCTGAGCCCCTCTTCCGCACAATCGGGGAACACGTCGTCCACGCAGGGCTGGCGGAAGTTGGCGTCGACGACCAGCACCTTGCGCCCGCTGCGCGCCACAGAGGCCGCGAGGTTCAGCGCCACGGTGGACCGCCCGTCGCCGGGCAGCGGGCTGGTGACCAGCAAGCTGCGGCGCTCGCTGGCCGGTCCGCTGAACAGCAGCCCGGTGCGGATTTGCCGGAAGGCCTCGTCGACCAGCGAGTCCGGGGCGTCAAGGAACGCCAGACGCATGTCGGCGATCTCGTCGGCGAGGTCCTCGGCATGGGGGACCATGCCCAGAAGCGGCAGGTCCATGCGGCGGGACATGTCGGCGGGGTTCTTGATCGAGGTGTCGATCAGCTCCAGCATCACCGCCAGACCCACGCCGATGAGCAGCCCCAGCACCGCGCCCAGGGGGAGCATGACGCTCCACTTCGGCCAGGAGGGATCATCCGGCGTCCAGGCCGCGCTGACCACGCGGAGCGGCGGCTCGCCCTTGGTCAGCAGTTGCAGCTCGAGCAGGCGGTTCTCGATGCGGTTGCACCGCTCCCGCAGGATGCGTTCTTCCCGGTCATGCTGACGCTGCTGCGACAGGGCCTCCTGCCACTGGGTCTGGTTGCGCCCGCGCTGCTCCTCGATCCGCTGCATCTCCGCAGCGAGCATCTCCTCGATGTCGGCGGCCTCGGCCTCGAGTCGATCCTGCTCCCGCATGAGCTGCTCGTGCTGCTGGGCGTAGTTCTCCGGGGCCGCGATGCGATCCTGCTTCATCATCCGCGCCACCTGAAGCTCCCGGGCGCGGAGTTGCTCGGCGGTGGCCTGGACGCGCATCTCCAGGTTCTTGACCGCGATGTGGTCCGGGCCGAACTTCTGCCGGACGTTGTCCAGCTCGGTGCGCAGCCGCAGCAGGTCCGATCGCAGCGAGCTGACCAGCGGGTCGTTCTGCGCGGCGAACTGCACCTCGGGAAGCTCGACGTACTCTTCCACGGAGTGCTCCTGGGCGACGAGCTTTGCCGTCTCGGCGTGCTGCTGGGCGGCGCGGATCTCGGCGATCTGCTGGCCGAGGTCCGCCATGCGCTGCTGGACGAGCGTTTGCCGGCGACGCAGCTCGAGCATGCGGGGCGACTCGCCGGGTCTCACCAGCACGGGCAGGCGCGCCTGCGCCTCTTCCAACTCATCGAGGGCGCGTTGCTCCTCCACCAGTCGCGCCTGGAGCTTGTTGATGTCCTCCTCGTAGCGGCGGATGGTGCGGTTCTTGCCGTCCTCCTCGGCGGCGATGGCGACGGCGTTGACCACGGTGGAGCACAGGTCGGCCGCCCGTCCCGTCATCGACACGCGGATCAGGTTCGCATCCGTCAGCGGCGCGAATGACACGTCCTGGGACAGCTTGTCGACGATGATGTCCTTGTTCCTGCGGTAGTACGCCGTGCGCTGCAGCTCCGGCGTGAACTGCAGGTCCCTGTTGCTCGCGGCCATCTCCAGCACCTCGGGGCGACTGGCCATTTGCGCCCGGTCCACCGTCAGGCGCTGCAGGTACTGAGGCGAGGCGGTCCCGCCCTGGGGGTTCAGCTCGCTGACCTGCGGGGGCGTCACCCCCAGCAGCGCCGTGGCCGTGTACAGCGGCGCGTAGAACAGCCACAGCATCGTGCCGATGGCCGCAATCGCCAGGCAGACCACCACCGAGATGACGATCAGCCAGATCCGCTTTCGCAGGATGCGCACCAGGTCGCGTCCGGTCAGCCCGCTGCCGGAGCCCGCTTGCGACCGGGTGGGTGCGGGGGCCTGGCGGACGATGCGTGTCGCCTGTTCCCGTGTCGGGACCAGTTGCGTCATTGTTCTCTCCCTGCGCGCAGCGATTCGTCAACCCGCTGCAGCGCTTTGTCTATCTTCGGATACAACTGCTCGTCCGGGCCAAGCTCTTTCGCCCGTAGATACTGCACCCGCGCCTGGGCGAGTTCGCCGAACTCCTCGTGCACCCGTCCCAGGTGGTAGCGCAGGAGGGGGTTCTCGTCGTTCAGCCGGACGGCGCGGCTCAGCGCGTCGCGCGCCTCGCGGTGCTTGCCCTGCTTGGCGAGAATCCACCCGTACGTGTCCTGAATGTTTCCGTTGTCCGGCCGCAGGCGCCGGGCCCGGTCGGCGTACTCCAAGGCGCTGGCGAGCTTCTGCGGACCGACGTCCGCCTCGGACAGCAGGTACGCCAGGTTGTTCAGCGCCGCGATATGCCGGGGGAGGACCTCCACGGCGGCCTGGTAGTAGCGGATTGCCTCGGCGAAGTTGCCCGCCCGGTAGTGCAGCACGCCGATACGGTAATCGATCTCGGCACGCTGTTCGGGCGTTTCGACGAGCTTGCGGGCGCGCTGCATGGCCTCGATGGCGTAGGGGAACTGCCCGGCTGCCGCTCGCAGCTCGCTCAGAGCGACCTGGAGTCGAGCGCTGTCGCCGCGGCGTTCGCCCCAGCGTTCCAGCTTGTCGGCGGCGCGATCCGGCGCTTCGTAGGCGGCGCGGACCTGCGCCGTGACCTCGCCCAACTGCGACTCGTCCGCCTCGGCGAGGAGTCGGGCGAACAGTCGCTCGCCTTCTTCCGTCCGATCGGCCGCAATCATCGCGCGGGCGCGGTACGCTTGCAGCACCGGCGGGGGGGCGCCGGCGGAGGGGTAGGCGTCGATCACTCGCAGCGCCCTGCCCGGGCGGTCCGCGTCGATCA
This sequence comes from Planctomycetota bacterium, assembly GCA_048622595.1. GTDB lineage: Bacteria > Planctomycetota > Phycisphaerae > SM23-33 > SM23-33 > JAGXKT01. The sequence continues at coordinate 11,268 of JBMCUM010000022.1, forward strand.
GCGCGTCGATGTAGGCCGCCGTGATACCGAGGTCCTTCGGCGCCAGCTCGTGGGCGGCGCGCAGGGCGTCGATCTGCCTGTCCGTCCGCCCGCGCCCCGCGTGCATGCGGGCCTGCTGCAACCGGTAGTAGGGCGAGCTCGGGTAGGCCTCGATCCCGTCGTTCAAGGCCGAGCCGAGGCGCTGCCAATCCCGCTGCGAGTGGTACAGCTCGATCAGTCCGCGCAGCGCCGGCTCGTACGGCGTCGGTCCCCCCTCCGCACGCATCGCCTCCCGCAGCAGTCGGGCGGCACGCTGGGGCTCGTCCAGACGCAGACGCGCCCGGGCCATACGCACCATCAGCTGCGGGTCGTCGCCCACATCGGCGGCGCGCATATCCTTACGCGCCGCGCCGGGTGCGCCGTCGGCGAGGTGGAACTCGGCCCGCTGAAGCCGGAGTACCGGGTTGTCCGGGGCGATCTCCAGGGCGCGGTCGAGATAGCTCATGGCGGCCTGCAGGTCGTCCTGCCGCCTCGCGACCACGGCTCGCAGCCGCAGCGCCTCGATGGCGTCGGGGTCGTCGTCCAGCACCGCCTCCAGGTCCTCGGCGGCGTCGTCGAGGCGCCCGCGGGACATGCGGTACTGCGCCCGCTGGTATCGCAGCAACGGCGCGTCGGGCAGGCGCGCGATCCCGCGGGTGAGGATATGCTCGGCCTCGTCGACCTTCCCCTGCGCGGCGAGCAGCGACGCCTCGCCCACGTAGGCGTTGGCGTTATCCGGGTCGGCGTCGATGGCGGCGTTGTAGGCGTTCATCGCCTCGGCGGGCTTGTCGTTTGAGATCAACTGCCCGTATAGCACGTACGCCTTGCTTTTGGCGGCGCTGCCGGTCGCCGCGCTGAGCAGGTCCTGCATGACCGCGTCGAGTTTGTCGTGGGCGCCCTGCCGGGCGTAGAAGCTGCCCAGCATGGCCGCGGCCGACAGCGCGTCCGGGCTCTTGCGGTGCAACAACTTGTAGTAGCGTTCGGCGTCGTCGAGGCGCCCGGCTTGCTCGCACAAGCCCGCCAGACGGGCGGTGTTCTGGAGGTCGGCCTGCGCCCAGTCCTCCGACGGGGCCTTGAGCATCTCACGCCGCCGGGCGATGAACCGGTCCAGCTCGTCGTCGTCGGCGCGGTCCTCGGACAGCATCAGCCGCCAGTTCCTGACGTCCGGATGGTCCGGCTGGAGACGGGCGGCGCGGAGGGCCCACTTCTGGAACTCCTGGTACTTGTTCCGCTGGCGCAGCACCCGGGCCAGTGTGATCACCGCCGGGGCGTAGCTCGGGTCGGCCTCGGCGACGGTTCGCAGCGCCTGCTCGGCGTCATCGAGGCGACCGAGCCGCGCATACGCCTCGGCCAACTGCATCCGCCACTGCTTCCGGGACGGACGCTTGCGAAGGGCTTCTTCCAGCAACGCGACGGCCTGGACGTAGTTGCCCCGGGCTCCTGCGAGGCGACCGGCGTAGTATCGCCCGCCGACTTCGTCGAGATCATGTTCCTCGGCCCGCCGGACACACCGCTCGGCAAGCTCCCAGTCCGCCGGCTCCTGCTGAAGCGCGTAGTCGAACTGAAGCTCCACCACGCGCGGGTGCGCCGCGTCGATCTCCGCCGCCCGACGCACGTGCTCGGCGAACTGCTCGCGGCGGCCGTGGGTGTTGCAGACCTGCGCCTTGACGATGTGACGCTGCAGCGGGGCGAGCTCGTCGGCGGCCTGCATCAGCATGGCGAACCGTTTTTCCGGATCCTGCACGGCGACGCTCGCCAGCGACCGCAGCACGGCCGGGTTCCCGCGGTTCTCCTCGGCGACGTGACGGATGAGCTTTTCGGCCGCGTCGGGGCGGTCCATCTGGCGGTAGTAGTTCAGCAGGCGACTGACGACGGAGGTCTCCGTGGGCGCCTTGGCGCGGAGGTCTTGCAGCAGCGCGACCGCAGCCGAACGCCGCCCGTCGATCCACAGCGTGTGTGCCCGGTCGAGCAGCGCCTCGATGAGCACGTCTCGCGTGGCCTCGATGAGGCGGAAGTCCTCCGCGAGGCGCGGGTTGGGGTCCTGCAGGACGCGCACGGCGCGTCGCAGGTGTCCGGCCAGCTCGTGGTCCGGGTCCGCCGTCAGCGCCTGCGAGATCCACGCCCCGGCGTCCTCGTAGTTTCGGAAGCGGATGTTCAGCAGCCCCCGCAACGCCAGGGCGTGTGGCGTGGACGGAAGGCGGCGAAGCAATTGCTCCGCCTTTCCGGGCTCGCGCTGCAGATAAAGATTCAGCAGCGTGACGATCCCGCGATTGACGATCTGACCGCGCTCGAGAGCGTCGGCGAGAATGCGCGTGGCCCGCGCGGCGTCGTTATCAGCCAATGCCAGCCGGGCCGCCAGCGCCGCCGGAAGCGTGCCGTCCTCGTCCAGCTTCCGCAGCGCCTCGGCGTGCTGCCGCGCCTCGTCCACCAGGGCGCGGCGGTTCTCGCCGCCGCCCGCGGCCAGGTCGAGCAGCCGCTGGGCAAGGCGGTTGCGAATCTGGCGCCGCCGCGTGACGACCTGCTCGCGCTGCTCGGCGACGCCCACCTCGTCCGGGCTCGGCAGGTTTTCGAGGGCCTTACGCAACGCGGCCAGCTCGCCCGACGTGTCGCCGCGACGTGAATGCACCAGCGCCAGCAGTTGGTAGACCTCCGCGGCGTCCGGGGCGACCTCGCGCGCCTTGTTGAGGACGGCCTCGGCCTGATCGAGCTCGTCGTTCATCAAGTGAAGCCGCGCCAAAGCGAGGTGCCCGACGGGGCTGTCGTGTCCGGCCTCGATCGTCTCGGTGAATTCCTCGGCGGCGCGCTCGATGAGCTGCTCGGCCCGCCGGGTCTGCTCGTCGGTGGTCTCCTCGGCGGCAAGAATCTCGCGCGCCTCTTCGACGAGGAGCTGGCCGTGCCAGACCAGCAGTTGCTGGCTCTCGGGGTTGTGCTTGCGCGCGGTTTGGTAGACCTCCTCGAGGTTCTCGGGGGCGTGCCTCGCGAGAAAACTCAGGCGCACCAGCCAGTACAAATGCTCGTTCGGCGCCAGCTCGGTCGCCTTGCGCAGATCCCTTCGGGCGCGTCGCTGGTGGACCCGGTCGCCGCGCATCGCCAGCAGCCGCCGATGGGCATACCCGCGGCGGAAGTAGGTCTCGGCGTC
>JBMCUM010000023.1:0-14126 GCA_048622595.1 Planctomycetota bacterium
TACTATCTTTTCGCGCAGGCCACGGCCGTATGCCCCGAGCCGTACGTCTCCGTGAACCTCGAGCCGGGCGAGTCGAAGACCTGGACCACGACGTACACGCTGTTCGAGACCGAGAAGGAACCCTGAGATGCCCAGCAAATCCCAGCCGCAGATCGCCATCACCCTGTACAACCTTCGCGCGTATACCGCCAAGCCGCGGCAGATCGCCCGAACGCTGGGGCGCGTCCGCAAGATCGGCTACCAGGCCGTGCAGATCTCCGGCGGGGGGTTGATGGACGTCGACCCGCCGGAGCTGAAGAAGATGGCCGACGACGCCGGCGTGGATATCATCGGCAGCCACATCGCCCTGGGCCTGTTTCGCGATGACATCGGCAGCGTCATCGACCGCCTGCACGCCTGGGGTTGTCCCTACGCGGCCATCCCGTCGCTGCCCGGCGAACTGTGGCAGAAGTCCGGCGCCTGGCCGCGCCTGGCGAAACAGTTCAGCGGGTACGGCAGGAAGCTGGCGGACGAGGGGCTGACGCTGCAGTACCACAATCACAACTTCGAGTTCCACCGCGTCGGCGTGCGCGGCGGTCGCGGCGGACGTCTGGGCCTGGAGATCCTGTTCGACAAGAGCGACCCGGAGCTGCTCCAGTCGGAGCTGGACGTGGGGTGGGTCGCCCGCGGCGGCGGCGATCCTGCGGCCTACGTCCGCTGGCTCAAGGGGCGCCTGGACCAGGTCCACATCAAGGACTGGGGCATCGCCGAGGGCGCCCCGGCGTGGATGCCCGTCGGCGAGGGCAACCTCAACATGCCGGAGATCGTCAAGGCCTGCCGCGGCGCAGGCGTCAAGCATTACATCTACGAACAGGACACCTGCCCGACCACCGTTGACGAGTGGAAGGCCGCCCGCATCAGCTACGAGAATATGCGGGAGCTCGGGCTGAAGTGACCCCGAGCATCCCGATGGCGGACGGCCGATGCCCCAAGGCGCAGACAGGCCCAATATCGTATGCATCTACGCGGACCAGATGACCTTCCGCGCGTGCGCCCCGTATGGAAACACCGTCGTCCGCACGCCGGCGATGGACCGCTTGGCGCGGCAGGGGACGGTGTTCGAGAACTTCTACGCGAACTCGGCCCTGTGTGGCCCGTGCCGCTTCGCCACCTACACCGGCCTCATGCCATTCGCCCATCCGCACTGGGCGCAGCCGAACTGCCTGGGCGTTGCCGACTTGCCCTACATGGGGCACCTGCTCGGCGAGGCCGGATACCACACGGCCTCGATCGGCAAGCTGCACGGGATGCCGGAGGATTTCACCTTCGGCTTCGAGCACTGTCGGCAGAACTGGGGGCTGGGCGCGCCGTTCGAGTTCAACCATTACGGCCGATGGGTCGATCGCAAACTGGCGCAGCGCCCGCACGGACGGGCGCTGCGCGAGGAGTTCGACCGCCCGCATTGCAGCGGGGGAGGCGGGCACCTGGCGGACGAGGACTACTACTACGTCCCGCAGGAGCTGTCCGAGGAGACCTGGCTGGTGGAGCAGACCCGGCGGTTCCTGGACGACGTGCCGCAGGACCGGCCCTTCCTGCTGAACCTGGGCATTCAGCACCCGCATCACCCCTGGGAGACCTTCCCCGCCCCGGACGAGCGGTACGACGAGGCCGCCGTGGACTTGCCGCCGAATGCCGAGACGACCTCCGCCATCACCGCGGCCATGAGAGAGCACTTCGCGCCCTCCGCGGGCGGCAGGCGGCAGCGCCCTAGTCCGACCGAGCGGGCGTGTCGCAAGCGCCGCGAGATCCGACGCTACTACACGTCCGTGACGCAGGTCGACAAGGCGATCGGCGCCGTGCTCGATCTGCTCGAGGCCCGCGGGCTGCTGGAGCGAACCGCCGTGATCCTCACGGGCGATCACGGCGAGATGCTGGGCGAGTTCGGGCGCATGGGCAAGACGGTGCTCTACGAGGGATCGACCCACCTGCCGCTGATCGTCCGCGGGCCGGGAATCCCCGCCGGACAGCGCCGCCGCCAGTTGGGCGAGCAGATCGACCTCATCCCGACGCTGCTCGACCTGGCCGGTGCCGACAAGCCCGATCGATTGCCCGGAATCAGCCTGCTCAATGCCGCGCGCCACGAAACGGCGCCTACCAAGCCGACCGTCCATGCCTGGCTGGAGTTCAAGGGGACGCTGCACGCCATGGCTCGCGGCGAGAACCTCAAGCTGTGTCGCCTGACCGGTATTTCGCGCCTGGCCGACATCCCCGAAATCCTGGAGATGTACGACGTGACGAACGACCCGTGGGAGATGCATGACCTCGGCGCCGAAGCGTCGGGCGAGGAGGCCGACATGCTGCGGGCGGACTTCGCCGAGTACTTCTGGAAGCACGCCGGAATGATGGGCTGCTCGCCTCAGACGCGGCGCGGCCTGTCGAAGCGGTGAGCCCGCCGCGCCGCTGGCTGGGAGCGCGACGCATGCACACGGAAATGGCGGAAATCCTGCTCCGCGTGTACGACGAGCCGGGCTGCGGCGGCGTGTACTGCTCGGCCAGCGGCGCGGAGACCGCCGGCCCGTGCCTCAACGCGATGCCATATTGGGACTGGACGCCGACGATCGCGCGGTGGGGCGGTGGGCGATCCGATCCTGCTTCCGCTGTGCTTGGGCTGCGCGCCGCGGGAGACGCCCGACGCCCGGCAGTGGGTCAAGCCGCCGTTCACGCGCCCGTCGCAGGCGAACTCATTCGTCGTGGCCCTCGCGCCGTGCGGGCGAGACCCATACGGGCGGTGCTGCCTGCGATACGTTTTCATACATATTCTGAGGCGCACGGATCGAACACGCAGGCACGCAGCGGAAGGGCAGTGTCGGGCGCGACGACTTGACGCCGACGCGGACCGCCCTATAATCCACCCCGACCGCGCGACCGGCGGCGAGGGCTTCGGCGGCCGTTCCGCCGTGTGTCCGGTCGACCGTCGCGAGCAGGGGGCAAGCCGCACGAGCCGGCCGAGTTCATCCGGGAGCAACGCACCATGGCGTCGAGGCAGGCGAATATCCTGTTCATCATGTCGGACGATCACGCGGCCCACGCGATCAGCGCGTACGGCAGCCGGGTCAACCGCACGCCGCACATCGACCGGATCGCCGACGGCGGGATGCGGATGGACAACTGCCACGTGACCAACTCCATCTGCACGCCCAGCCGCGCGACGTTCCTGACCGGTCAGTACGGGCACGTCAACGGCGTGCGGACGCTGGCCGATACGCTGGGGCCCGACTACGATCCGCAGGTTCAGAAGCTGCTCCAGCGGGCGGGGTACGCCACGGCGATCTTCGGGAAATGGCACCTGGGCGTCTACTGGGGCATCGAGCCCGGCGGCTTCGATGACTGGGAGCTTCTTCCGGGGCAGGGCGAGTACTACGGCCCGGAGTTCGTCACGCCGCGCGGGCGCCACCGGCGGTGCGGGTACGTCACGGACATCACTACGGATCTGACGCTGGAGTGGCTGCGCCGGCGCGACACGAGCAAGCCGTTCTTTCTCTGCTGCCACCACAAGGCGCCGCACCGGCCCTGGACGCCCGGCCCGGACCACCGCGACATGCTGGCTGACGAGGACGTCCCCGAGCCCGAGACGTTCGATGACGACTATGCTCATCGCGCCGAGGCCGCCCGGCGGGCGTGCATGCGCGTCGACCGCCACATGACCTATGACGACCTGAGTCTGGTCCCCCCGCCGGGGACCGGGCGCGGAAAGGGGGTGCGTATCCCCGACTCGCTGTCCGGGTATACGCTGACCACCGACGAGGGCGACCGCGTCAGCTTCGACTCCTACGCGCAACTGAAGAGCTTCAAGTACCAGCGTTACATCAAGGACTACCTCCGGTGCGTCCAGGGGATCGACGACGGCGTCGGGCGCCTGCTGGATTACCTCGACGAGGCCGGCATCGCCGAGGACACCCTCGTCATCTACACGTCCGACCAGGGCTTTTTCCTGGGCGATCACGGGTGGTACGATAAGCGGTTCATGTACGAGCACTCGCTGCGGACGCCGCTGGTTATCCGTTATCCGCGCGCCATCAAGCCCGGCTCCTCCAGCGACGCCATCGTCGCCAACCACGACTGGGCCCCGACGCTGCTGGACTACGCCGGGGTCGAGACCCCCGACGCCATGCAGGGGCGCAGCGCCCGGCCGATCCTGGAAGGCAGCGTTCCCGACGACTGGCCGCAGACGATCTACTACCGCTACTGGGAGCACCTGGGGCACCATGTCGCCGCGCACTACGGCGTGCGCGATCACCGCTACAAGCTGATCTTCTACTACGGCGAGGGGCTCGGGGCGGGCAACACCACCAAGGAGAAGCTCACGGCGCCGGAGTGGGAGCTGTTCGACCTGCGTAGCGACCCCTGCGAGCTGGTCAGCGTGTTCGACGATCCGGCCTACGCGCCGGTTCGCGACCGCCTGCGGGGCGAGCTGGATCGGCTCCAGGCGGTCTACGGCGACGAGCCGCGTCACAGGCCCGGCACGTTCCGCTCCATTCGCGAGTAGACCGACCGCTCGGCAGGGCCGCACGAACGCGTGGACCGCGGCTGACACAGAGGCCCCCTGCAAGGATACACAATGGCTGAGAGACCCAACATCCTGCTGATCTTGACCGATCAACACCGCCTGTCCGCCGCCGGCGCATACGGCGCCACGCCGTGCAAGACGCCGAACATCGACCGCCTGGCCGCGGCGGGGACGCGCTTCGAGACGGTCTACACCACCTGCCCGCTGTGCAGCCCGGCGCGTGCGACGATCATGACCGGCGCCTGGCCGCTGCGCCACGGGATTACCGCCAACGTCAACAACATGACCTCTGCCTGCCACCACCTGCAAGACGCTCCGGGCCTGCTGCCGCGCCGCCTTCAGGCGCAGGGGTATCGCACGGGGTACACGGGCAAGTGGCACCTGGGCGACAAGCGCGACGCGATGTATCTCGGCAAGCGGCGGGCGCCCTGGCCGAACATCGAGTCGCTGCCCCGGGATTTCGGGTTCGACGGGCAGAACTTCCCCGGCCACGGAAACGGGGGGTTCGGGTATCCCGAGTATAAGGAGTACCTTTCCGCCAACGGCTGGAAGCACGAAAAAGTCGGCGGCGAGCTGACCGGACCGGTGGAGTCCACCGTTCCGTATTTCCTCACCAGCCACACGATGTCGCTGATCGACCGCTACGCCGAGCGCGACGAGCCGTTCTTCATCTGGCACAACTTCTGGGGACCGCACGGACCGTACCTCGCCACACGCGAGTACAACGACATGTACCGCGACGTGGAGCTTCCGCCGTGGCCGAACCTGGAATGGCCCAGCCGCAGGATCCCCGGTCCCCATCAGGTCAAGATCAACCCCCGCGCCGAGTCCATGACGTGGCAGGACGACTGGCAGCCGCGCCTGCGACGCTACTACGCGTTCGCCACCATGATCGACGACCAGATCGGCCGGCTGCTGGGGCACCTGGAGCAGACGCACCTGGCCGAGAACACGTTGGTCATCTTCTGTGCGGATCACGGCGAGACGTGCGGGTCGCACGGTGGGCTGATGGACAAGGGCTACCACCACTTCGAGGAGATCCAGCGGATTCCGTTGATCGTGGAGGGTCCGGGCGTCGAGGCCGGGGCGGTGCGCGACGAACTCGTCTCGCTGGCCGACGTGATGCCGACGATCTGCGACGCGGCCGGCGACGGCGGTCAGGGCGACCCGATCCAGGGGCGGTCGCTGAGCCCGCTGCTTCGCGGCGAGTCGGCGGCGGACTGGCGCGACGAGGTGGTCGTCGAGTTCGACGGTCTCAACCAGGGGGCCTGCTCGCTGCGGACGTTGCGGTGTGGACCTTACAAGTACGGGCTGAACCTGGCCCACGAGGACGAGTTGTACGATTTGCAGCGCGACCCGTGGGAGACGCGGAACCTGATCGACGAGCCCGCCTACGCGGAGGTTGCCCAAGACCTGCGCAAACGCCTGTTCGCCTGGATGCAGGACGCGGACGACCAGGGGCTGTGTGCCTTTCGCAACAAGCAGCGATACTACGGATGCTGACCCCGCCGCGGGACGCGCTCAGCTCACACCGAGCCCGCCCAGGTGGCGGCGCAGCTTGTCGGCACTGTCGGTCATGCCCCCGGGGCGGTTCCGCGCAAGCCAGACCGACCGATGCGCCGCCAGAGACGCCTCCAGTTGCTCGGCCAGCTTGCGGCGGGTCCGCTCGGGCAGCGCGGACAGGTCGTCCGCCCCGCTGGCGAGCTTCGCCTCGGCCGCGTCGAGCGCCAGACGCAGCAGCCCCGCCGCGTATTCGTACTCCTCGACGATCAGGGCCGCGTCGTCCCGCGCCATGCGCTGTCGGCTGAGAGCGGCCGTGATCCGGCCGATCTCGTCGCGCGTCGCGTCGAGCCGGTCGCGCCGGAGCTCGGCGTACACGCTGCCGGCGATCGGGCGGTCGGTCTGCTGCAGAGCCGTGAAAATCGCGGACTGGTTGCGGCGCGGCGCGCCCATCGTCTCGTGCACGTTGCCGAGCTGGCAGGCGAGCGTGCCCATCGCGCCCGCCTCGTCGGCGAAGGCGAAGCGGTCCAGCGCACCCGGCAGGTCGAGGTCGCGGTTGGCATCGGCGCACCAGCTCATCGCCGCGGCGCAGGCATAGCCCTGATACGAGACCGGAAGGGGCTGGAGATGCCCGTTGTCGCCCCAGTCCGTCGTCAGGCAGCCGACCGCGCCGCGCGCCAGGCCGTGCTCGACCGCGCTGCGAATGTTGGCGATCGCGTTATCCGTCCGCCCGACGATGCTGTTCCACGCGCTGGTGCCCGGGCAGACGTAGAAGCTCAGCCCCGCCTGGGCGAACTTCTCGGCGTGGGCGTCGAACGGATGGTCGGCCTCGTAGCCCCACTCCAGCGCCACCGCGTCGCGCGGAAGCTCGCCGATCAGCTCCGGATGCTGGAGGATGATGTCGCCCCAGAACATCATCGTCCGCCCGCGCGCCGTGACCAACTCGTGGATCGTGCGCAGGAAGTCCAGATACACGCGCCCTCGTCCGCGTCGCCGGCATTCGTCCTTGCTGCGACCGTGCCCCAGGTCCCACGTCTCGTCACAGCCGACGTTGAACCGCCGCGACGTGAAGTTCGCCAGTAGCTGGTCGTACAGATCGGCCAGCAGTTCGGCGCTTCGCGGGTCGATCGGGCAGAGACTGAACGGGCCCCTGCGGTGACCGCCCGGACCGACCCAGCCGTCCGGCGCCTCGGCCAGGGGGCGGTATCGCTCATGCCGCAACCACCGGTGCATGTGCCCGAAGGAGTTCTGGTTGGCCACCAGCTCCACGTGGCGCCGGCGGCAGTGGGCGTCCAGCCGCCGGACCTCGTCCGGGGTCATGGGGCTGGCGTCGCGCCAGACGACCTCGTGCCCGGCGTAGGCGAAGGTGTGCTCCGTGTAAAGCTGCATCTCGTTGATCTTCCACGACGCCAGGCGGTCCACCAGGTCCAGAAGCGTCTGCATCGTCGGGACCTTGTCGCGCGAGATGTCGAGCATGACGCCGCGGTGGGCGAAGTCCGGCCAGTCGTCGATCACCACGGCCGGGATCGTCCCCTCCGCGTCGGCCTGGGCGACGAGCTGTGCCAGCGTCCTGCGGGCGTAGAACGCGCCTGCCTCGTCGTGGGCCGTGATTGTCGCGCCGTCGGCGCCGACCGTTAGGCGGTAGCCCTGGGCGTGCGGCACCGCGGACGGGTCGACGACCGTCGGCGGTTCGCCGGTCGCAACGGGCGCGAGGCCTGCGCTTCGGTCGATGCGGCGCGGCTGCGGAAGGAGGATCGGTTTGTTCATCGCTTGGCTCAGGGGTGCCTGGCGCGACCGCGTGCGCGTCATACGGCCCGTGGGTCCGGCTGGCTCAGGTGATCTTGAACACGGCGCAGGTCTTGCGGTCCACGTCGACCTCGACCTGCCCGTCCGCCAGCTCCAGTTCGGTCCCGTCGTCCAGGTCGACGAGCTTGCCGCCGGGCGGGTCGGCCAGCGTCAGCGTGAACCGCACCGCCTCGGGGTACAGGTTCGAGACGAACACAAGCGTCTCGCGATCGTTGCGCTGGAGGACGGCGGATCCCAGGCATCGCGGCTCGGCGACGTGCCGCTTGCCGGCGCGCCAGCGGACGGGCGTCTCGCTGGGCTCGATGCGCACCGCCGGCGTGATGCCCGCCTGGTCCACGAGCGTACGTACCCACGCCACCGACTCGGCGTCCTCGCGCCCGGGCTCGTCGCGGGCGATCGGTCGGCGATGCCACACGACGTGCCCCCGCCCCGCGTCCCGGGCGGCTTCCGGGCCGTCGGCGAACGCGTCCGGGTCCACGTCCAGGAACCGCAGCGGCGCGCCGTTCTCGTCCCGCCCCGGCCAGGGGCCGATGACCACCAGCGTCCCGCCAGCCTCGACCCATTGCCGCAGCGCCGCCGAGGCGGCGCGCTCCGCCACGGCCGCGCCGGGCAGGAACGCCAGCCGGTACGCATCCAGCCGTCCGGCGTCGCGGAGGATGTCCGCCACGCCCGGCTGCGGGCCCGCCTGCTCGATCACGCGGAACAGCCCGTAGTACTCCATGGAGGCGGCGCCGGCCTGGGCGCCGTCGATGACGGGCTTGCCCACGTGGTTGGCGTTATCGTTGCACGGCAGGGGGTCGCCGATCGCCGTGTGCTGATGCTGGACGAGGTCGTAGATCACGGCCACGTCGGTCACCGGCTCCAGCGCGTCCCAGTCCGCGATCCGCTGGAAGCACAGCCGGTGCGTGTCGCGCAGCACGTCCCACGATGGGCGCTTGTGGGCGTGGTTGGACACGGGCGAGTCGCCCCAGGAATCGCGGTCGTGAAACATGAACCAGCTCAACGCCTTGCACCCGTGCGCCAGCGCCGCCCGGGCCATGAACCGCATGTGGTCGTCGCTGACGCGGGTGTTCAATTCCTTCTGCCACGTTCCGGACATGAACTCGGCCGACCAGGTGTAGCTCACGGAGGCGTTCATCAGTTTCAGCACGCGTGCCATGGAGTGGTACCCGGAGTAGCTCAAGAACGTCCCACGATAGAAGTCGTATCCGACGAGTCCCCGGACGGCGTCCTCGAACGCGCTCATGCGCGTGGGCACGCCCTCGGGCAGGTGTGGATTGAGATTCGTCATCCAGCGGACGCCGCGGACGCCGCGGTCGGCGTGCATCCGGCGCAGCGTCGCGAGGTAGCGGCACATGCACCACGTCTTGAAGTCGATCCAGTCGAGGTACCACCGCAGGTCGTCGCCGATCCGCTCGGGCACCGCCCGGGGCGGTCGGACCTGCTCGAAGCTGTCGTGCGAGCCGGGGTAGGGCAGGGCGTCGACCGAGCCGTACCGCTCGGCGAGGAATTGGTGGTAGAACCCGCCCGGCGCGACGTTGACCGGGTTGTAGTCCGAGCCGAGGAAACTGTCGCGCACGATGTAGCTGACCTCGTTGTCGAGGTTGACCATCGAGACGCACCCCCCGTCGCCCTTGGCGTGGGCGACGATGTACGGGCAGACCGCGTCGAACCAATGCCCGACCAGCTCCAGGTACTTCGGGTGCAGGTACGACGGCTGACTGCCCTCGGTCCCGGCGATCCAGTACCCCTGGGCGGGGCGGTTCTGGTAGTCCCAGACCATCATGTCGGGCTCGCCGGTGACCAGCCACCGCGGGTGCCCCCCGCAGGTCATCTCGGCGCAGACGAATGGGCCCGAGCGGAAGTTCAGGTCCATCTCGTGCTTCTCGAGGATGTCCAGGAAGCGCGGCAGGTTCAGGCGCTCATCGGTCCGCCCCTCGAAGTCCAGCACGCCCGCAGGGTTCCGCCCGTCGGGGGCGCCGACGCAGTGGGCCTCCCACGGAACGTAGCTGGTCACGCACCGCCAGCCGGTGTCCTTGAGCAGCTTGACCGTCGGCTCCCAGTAGCGCGGCTCGAGGCGGAAGTACTGGATCTCGGCTCCGAAGATGTCCTTCGAGTCTGGGCGGTCCATGAATCCTCTTTCCGTTGGGGTTGCTTGGGTTTCCGGCGGGCGGAACTCGCCTGCCTGTGTCTGCGGGGCGAGGCGCTCGGCACGCCGGCCCTCGCCGCCGCCGCGGTCACCACGTCAGGCGCAGCTCGAAAGCCCGATCCGCGCCCAGCTCGCCCAGCGTCACCCGCAGCCCCGTCGGCTCGGGCTCCACGGCGTCGTCCGGAAGCGCGCTGCCGTCGAGCTCCACGCCCGCCGGGCGACTGGGAACGGCCACCCGGACGACGACGTGGCGGGTCTTGCCCAGTGGGCTGCCCTGTTCCACCTCGCCGCGCAGCGTCAGGGCGGACGCGTCGGTCTCCAACGTGAATCGCGTACGGCAGCATCCGTCGGCCTGGTAGTCGTTGCTCCGGCCGTCGTCCTCGTACAGCTCCCCGCCGCCGGTCCGGTCCTCCGCGGGCGGGTAGACCTCCAGGACGAGCGGGTCGACGTGCGGGGCGTGCGGGGGGCGGTCCGGGTCCTGCGTGGGGATGACGCTGCCGGCGCGGACGTAGACGGGCACCTCGGCCGGCGGCACGTCGCGGCCGATCTCCACGCCGCCGGCGACGCGGCGGCCCGTGGCGCGGTCGTACCACAGTCCGCCCGGCAGGTAGAACCGCTTGAAGCGCCGGGCCGCAGTCACCGGCGCGACCAGCAGGTCGGGTCCGAACATGTACTGGTCGAAGCGGTAGGCCTTCTCGTCGTCCGGGTAGTCGATGAAGCAGCCGCGCGCCACGGGCAGGCCGGTGTCGTACGCCGTCCGCCCCGCGGTGTAGAGGTAGGGCAGAAGCGCGTGGCGCTGGCGCAGCCAGTAGCGGCAGGCGCCGTCGACGTCGTCATCGTAGTCGTAGGGCAGGCGGCTGCCGGCGTTGGGGGCGCAGTGGAACCGCAGCAGGGGGTTGAACACGCCGAACTGAAGCCAGCGGAGGTAGAGCTCGGGGTTGATACGGTTCTCGTCGATCTTACCGCGCGCCATGAACCCGCCGATGTCGTGCGACATCCAGCTCAGCCCGATGTGGGCGCCGCGGACATTGAACTCCACCTGCGTGGTCAACATGTGCCAGTCCCCGGCGGTATCGCCCGTGAAGAACCCGCCGTAGCGGTGCGAGCCCAGCCCCCCGTGACGCGCCAGCAGCATCCCACGTTGACCGCGCTGCTCGATCTCCTCGAAGAACGTCTTGTTGGCCACGAGCTGACCGCACGTTCCGCCCATCTGCCCGCGCGAACCGTCGTTCCACCAGAAGTCCATGCCCTGATCGACGATGGGGCGGTGGCAGACGTCGACGAAGGCGCGGTTCTGGCGCTTGTCGGTGATGTCGATCTTCGCCGCCGGAAGGGTCTTTTTGTTGTAGGTGATGTCGCGGACGAAGACGTCCTCGCCGGCGCGGGCGAGGTAGTCCTCGTAGTGGCAGTCGTCGCTGCGGACGTCGAGGGGATGGTCGTTGAGCACGACGCTCAGCCCGGCCTGGTGGCATCGCTCGAAGAATCCGGCCGGGTCGGGCAGAAGGTCCGGGTTGAACTCCCAATGCCCCCACCCGTGCTTGTGCCACTCCATGTCCAGGATGATCACCGACAGCGGGTAGCCCTGCTCACCGAATCGCTTGACCATGTCGCGGACCTCGTCCTCGGTGAACGCCGGCCAGCGGGAGAACATGATCCCCAGGGACCGGTGGGGCGGAAGCGGCGCGGGTCCGGACAGCGTGCGCCAGTCTGCCAGCGCCTGTCGGAAGTGCTTCCCGTAGGCGAAGAAGTACCAGTCCTGGGCGCCGGGACAGTCCCGCTCGACGGGGAAGTCGTCGGCGTCCAGCACCGCCGACGTCGAGTCGTTGAGGAAGAAGTACCCGCTGTGCGAGATCAGCCCCGGCGAAAACCGCCGCGCGTCGACGTACCAGTTGAAGGTCCGGTGGGGCACCGAGTTGTCGTTGCGCCCCGCCGCGGCCAGGCGCAGCCAACTGCCCCGGTTCAGGTTCGCCGGCGGGTCCGGGTGGAGCTTGGCGTAGACCGGATTGATCTCGCACTGGTGCCACGCCGGCCAGTTCGTCGCCGACGGGTCGGGCGACTCGCTGGTGGCCGGGTGCACGCCGTCGAGTCGCGACGCCTCCCCGCCGTAGCGGTCCAGCGAGCGCAGGGTCCCGCCGAGGTTCTGATAGTCCCGGTCGCCCGGGCGCCAGAACTGCACCAGCCCCTCGCTGGTCCAGCGCAGCTCGAGGTTGACGCGATCGAATGGCCGGTCGTCGCTGCGCGTGTGGATCTCCAGCTTGCCCGTCTTGAGCACCGTCCATCGGTGCCCGTCGGGGCCGTCGATCTCGGTGACTTCCTCGAAGGCCCGCGGCGTCTTCGGCTCGTGGGCGACCATGCTGCGACGGTCCTCGAAGCACCGGTCCGGGGCGAACTCCATCCGCACCAGCGTGGGCGTCAAGCAGGTGAAGCGGCGGTTTGCGAGAATGACGGTCTGCTCTGCGTCGGCGGTCATGGTGATTCTCTCGTTGTTGGCGTTTGCCGGAGGCCCGCGCCGGGCGCCGGGCGGGGGCCCACATCGCTCAGGTCGAACGGCTGGAAGCCCGCCTCGAAGGCGGGGGAGTCCGACGGCAGGCGGAAATCGCCGCCGGCCGGGTCGACGAAGCGGGGGTCGGCGGCGCGGCCGGACGGGTCGTGCCCCATCGCCTGCCACGCCTCCAGGTCGGCGACCTCGGCGGGGCGGCAGAAGCCCAGCAGGAAGCCCCACCGCGGCGGCGAGCCGTCGTCGCCGACCGACGCGACCTGCCCCAGCGGAATCCGCAGTAGCGCGGTCCAGCGCTCGCCTTCGTCGCGGGCCTCGCCGGTCCAGTCGAGCTGCGGCTCGGCCTCGGCGTCGTGCCATACGGCAGCCGTCTCGCCGTCGCTGGCCAGGCCGAACTGCGCCACAGGGGGTCGGTCCGGCCGGGGCCGAAGAAACAGCTCCACGTGCTCGCGGCCCCAAAGGGGCGCATCGGGCGTCTCGTATTGACGCGGACGGGCGAAGACGCCGCGGATGAGCAACTCGTCGCCGCGGCGCAGCATGCGGACCTGCGCGGCGCCGGCGGGCGCGACGGCATCGCCGTGGCGGCTGACGAAGCGTTCCACCGTCGCGGCGCGAGCCCAGTCGCCCTCCTCGGGCTCGCCCTCGACAATGGGCAGGTCCGGCAGCTCGGCGAGGCGGTTCCGCGCGGCCGGGAAACCGTCGGGGAAGACCTGGGTGGCGTACAGCGCCGCGGCGCCCTGGAATCGCACCGGGCCGGTCTGGCACCAGTACAGGTTCCCGTCGAAACGCGTCTGGCGCGGCGTCCAGCGGTCCGGGCTGACGCTCTTGAGCATCGGCGTGTCGTGCGACAGGAAGATGTTGCGCTCGAAGATCAGCCCCAGGTGCGGCTCGGGCTTTCCGTACGACAGCACCGCGTCGCTGCCGTAGGCGAGGATGTTGTTGCGGATGCGGTTGTTGCGCCCGTAGTGCTGGTTGAACGCCGTGCGGTTGGCGTTGTAGGCGAGGTTGGACTCGATCAGCACGTCCGTGCTTCCCTCGTCGGTGTAGATGCACCACCCGCCGTAGCGCCGGCAGGTGATGTCGTGGATGTGGTTGAAGCGCAGGCGCGTGCCCGGGGCGTGCCCCAGCAGGTAGATTCCGCCCATGTCGGACAGCACGCCCCGACCGATGTCGTGGATGTGGTTCCACTCGATCAGGTTTCCGTACCCGTGGCTCTCGGCGTAGCCCCAGTTCCACCCGACGGAGACCCCGGTGTAGTACATGTCGTGGATATGGCAGTGCTCGACGCGGTTGCCGGACGACTGGCCGATCAGCACGCCCACGGCGCAGGCGTAGATGACTCCGGCGTCAGCGATCTCGCAGTCCAAAACGGCGTTGCGCCGGCAGCCGTTCCAGATGCGCACGCCCCCCGCGCCCAGGTCGCGCAGCGTGCAGTGGTCCAGCACGCCCTCGATCGTCTCGTCGTGCATCGCCACGCCGTAGGTGCTCAGGTGCTCGATGGTGCATCCGCGGAGCACGATGTCCTCGGCGCCGTTGAGGGTGACCGCGGCGGGGACATGGATAGCCGCCTGCTTGGTCCCGGCGAGGTCCGGCGGGAGCGTCCAGCCGTTATGGGCGAACGTCAGGCC
>JBMCUM010000024.1:0-13645 GCA_048622595.1 Planctomycetota bacterium
CGGGGCGGTCAGGTCCGGAAGGAACACGAACTTCCAGCCCTTGAGCTGCGCCCGGTAGGACAGGTCGAGGTCCTCGGTCAGCGTGTCGTGATGCCACCCCCCCGCCTCGTCGATCGCCGAACGCCGCCACGTGCCCGCAGTACCGTTGAAGTTCATGAACCGGTCGCTGCGGTTGCGGGCCATGTGCTCGATCGCGAAGTGCCCGTCCAGAAAGATCGCCTGGGCGCGGGTGAGCATGCTGTCGTCGCGGTTGATGTGCTCCCAGCGGGTCTGGACCACGGCCACGGACGGGTCGGTGAAGTAGTCGATGGACTTCTTGAGGAAATCCGACGCCGGAACGAAATCGGCGTCGAAGACGGTGACGAACTGGCCGGTGGCGGTCTCGAGCCCGTTGGCCAGGGCGCCGGCCTTGTATCCGGTGCGGTCGTCGCGATGGATGTAGGTGATGTCGAACCCGCGGGCGCGGGCGTCGGCGACCGCCCGGCGGGCGATCTGCGGCGTGTGGTCCGTGCTGTCGTCGAGCACCTGGATCTGGAGTTTATCCTTCGGCCAGTCCAGCTCACACGTCTTGCGGATGATCCGCTCGGCGACCAGCGGCTCGTTGTACATGGGAAGCTGCACCGTCACGCGCGGCAGCTCGCTGAAGTGCCCCGCCAGCTTCGGACTCTTGCGCCGGTTGAGGTAGTAGAGGAACACCAGCCCGTACCGGTGCAGGCCGTAAATCGACACCACCACCAGCAGGAACGTATACACCGACATGAACAGCGTATAGCCGAACTCGGACCAGTCCATGGCAGCGCCTCTGTAACCGGCCGGGCGCGGCGCCGCTTCCGAAGCGGCGCGCGGCACCCTTCCGGATTTGTGGGCACGTACAGATATTCTAGAGCCCCTCATCGTCGCCGGTCAAGCCACCGCGCCAAAGGAATCTCGACGCCTCCGGCGGCATGCGGTAGAGTCACCGCACCACGTGCTGCCCGATAACAGGCACGGAGGCGAGTATGCTTTACAGCGGATTGGTCTCCATCACGTTTCGTAAGCTGAGCGTCGAGCGCGTCGTCGAGCTGGCCGGCGAGGCCGGCGTGTCCGGCATCGAGTGGGGCGGGGACGTCCACGCCCCGCACGGCGACCTGTCGGCGGCGCGAGAGGTGCGCAAGCTGACCCGCGACGCCGGACTGTCCGTCGCGGCGTACGGGTCGTACTACCGCGCGGGGCACAACGACCCGCCGTTCGAGGCGGTGCTCGCCTCGGCGCGCGAGATGGGCGCCCCGCTGATCCGCGTGTGGGCGGGTCGGCGCGGCTCGGGCGACGCCGACGAGGCCTACCGGCGCCAGGTCGCCCGCGACAGCGTGCGGATCGCCGACGAGGCCGCCGGCGCCGGAATGAACGTCGCCTACGAGTTCCACGCCGGGACGCTGACCGACACGACCGAATCGACGCGGCGCCTGCTGGCCGACGCGGACCACCCCAACGTGCAGTGCTACTGGCAGCCGCCGCGCGGCGCCGACCTGGCGACCTGCCGGGGCGGACTCGAAGCCGTCGGCAACCGCCTGGCGCACGTTCACGCCTTCACCTGGACGGCCGAGGGCGAGCGCCTCCCGCTGGGCGAGGGGCGGGGCACGTGGCCGCCGCTGCTGGACGACATCGCCGCCGTTCCGGGCGACCGATACGTGCTGGTCGAGTTCGTCCGCGGCGACGCGCCGGAGCAGTTCCTCGACGACGCCAAGACGCTCAACGACTGGTTGGCGCGGTTTTCGTGAAGGACGGAGCAGGAATGACGGCACACCGTCGCCGCGGTTCGTCGTTCGCAGATGGGTTCGTCATTCCGGTTTCGTCATCCGTCCTGGTCGGGGCGTTGGCCTGGCGCCGCGGCACGATAGAATGACCCGCATGGCACGCAAACGGATTCTCATCCTGGCAAACCGCGACAAGGAAGGCGTCAGCGACTGCATCGACGAGCTGCGCCCGTGGTTCGCCCGGCGCGCCGAGGTCCTCGCCGTCGGCGATGCCCGCGAGGAGCTGCCCGACGGCGGCACGGACGCCGACGTGTGCGTGGTCTTCGGCGGCGACGGGACGCTGCTGACCGCGGCGCGATCGCTGGTCGGCACCGGCGTGCCCCTGCTCGGCGTGAACATGGGCAAGCTGGGCTTCCTCGCGGAGTTCGACGTCGAGCACATGCAGAAGCACCTCGACGACGTCCTCGCAGGCCGGGCCGAGACCACCGAGCGGATGATGCTCCGCGTGACGGTCAACAACTGCCGCGCGCACAGCTTCTCCAGCCCGGCGGCGAACGACGTGGCGATCCTGTCCGGGCCACCGTTCCGGATGATCGACCTGCACGTGGCGCGGGACGACGTGCAGGTCGCCGAGTATCTCGGCGACGGGCTGGTGGTCGCCACGCCCACCGGCTCGACCGGGTACAGCATGTCGGCGATGGGTCCCATCCTCGAGCCGACGCTGGACGCGGTGACCATCACGCCGGTGGCGCCGCACACGCTGTCGATGCGCCCCATCGTGGTCCGCAGCGACCGCGCGCTGCACCTGACGGCCACGCGGGTCAACCCCGGCTCGGCGGTCATCATCGACGGGCAGATCTCCAGCGGCCTGTGCGACGGGGACACGGTCCAGGTCCGCCGCGCCGCCCGCGGCATACGCCTGGTCACCCACCCGGGCAGGCACTTCTTCCGGACGCTGTCGAAAAAGCTCCAGTGGGGCCGAAGCCCCCATCATAACCCCCACAGCTAAGGGGCCCTCGCGCGCTGCAACGAGGCCGAACGGCCGAGCGCGGGTGCGGATGTCCCCGGTGCGAAGATCGTCTTCGTCCGGCGGGCGGACCAAGAGCGGCATCCGCGTTGATCGGCGTTCATCCCCGCTGCTTTTCGTCGCGGGGCAAAATCGGTTTTGGGGGTCTGTTTTGCTGGCGTACAATGCCCCCGATGAAGGCAGACCCGAGATTCCTGACCGAGCAAGGCCCGCAGATCTTCACCGGAAGCGAGCTTCTGCTCAAAGGCGCCCTGGAGGTCGAAGGCGGCGTGCACCTGCTCGGCGGATACCCGGGCAGCCCCATCGCCGGGTTCTTCGACTCCATGGCGCGGATCAAGGACCTGCTGGCGGACAAGGGCATCCGCGCGGTGATCAACAACAACGAGGCCCTGGCCGCGGCGATGCTCAACGGCTCGCAGGTGGCCGGTTGCCGCGGCGTGATCTGCATGAAGTCGGTGGGGGTGCACGTCGCGGCCGACGCGCTGGCGCTGGGCTCGCTGGCCGGGGCGCACCGCGAGGGCGGCGCGGTGGTCATCTACGGGGACGATCCGTGGTCCGACTCCACGCAGGTCCCCGCCGACAGTCGGTTCCTGTCCAAGCACCTGTTCATCCCCGTCATCGAGCCGTCCAACCAGCAGGAGGTCAAGGATTTCATCAACCTCGGCGTGACCCTGTCGCGCCGCAGCGAGCTGTACGCGGGCTTTTTGATGCCCACCAACCTCGCCGACGGCGGCGGGACCGTCACCTGCAGGCCCAACCAGTACCCGCGCCACAACACGCGGACGCTGAAGGATTTCGAGACGGCCGCTATCGACCTCAACAAGCACGTCCTGCTTCCGCCCAAGACGTGGTGGCAGGAGGCGACCTACGCGGCGCGGTTCCAGCGCGCCCTGACCGCGGCACGGGAGCTGGGGCTCAACCGGATCGACCATGCGCCCGACGGACGCCGCCCGGTGGGCTTCGCCACCAGCGGCATGGCGCACGACTACCTCGTCCAGGCGCTGTGGGAGCTGGGGCTGGAGGGGGAGTTTCCCGTCCTGAAGTTCGGGATGAGCTACCCGCTGGACGGCGGGATGGTCCGGCGGCTGGCGCGCCAGTGCGAGCGGATCGTCGTCGTCGAGGAGCGGCGCGGCTTTCTCGAATCGCAGATCAGCGAGGTCGTCGCCCGCGATCGCCAGACGGGCGGTCCGGCGGATCAGGTCGAGGTCTGGGGCAAGACGTTCGGCGACGAGCTGGAGGGCTTCCCCCAGACGCGCGGGCTGGACCCGACGATCGTCATGGAGCGCATCGTCCCGCTGCTGGACCGCGTCGCCGGCGGCAGGTACGTCCCCGCAGGCGGCGTGCGGGACCCGCACGCCGAGCTGGACCGCGCCGCGGCGACGGGCGAGGTGGAGATGCCCGCCCTGCCGACGCGGCTGCCGTCGTTCTGCCCGGGCTGTCCGCACCGCGACTCGGCCGGTCTGTGCCTGGAGATCAAGCGGAAGTTCGCGGACCCGGAGTACATGGCCCGCGAGCACGGGCGGGGACCGGTGGACCTGCTGTTCCACGGCGACATCGGCTGCTACACGATGCTGATGTATCCGCCGAACACGGAGCTGATGCACAACCTCTCGGGCATGGGGCTCGGGGGCGGGACCGGAAGCGGCATGGACCCCTTCGTGCCCAACAAGCAGGTCGTGTTCATGGGCGACTCGACCTTCTTCCACTCCGGGCAGCTCGCCATCAGCCAGGCCGTCAAGCTCGGACAGGACATCACCTTCATCATCCTCGATAACCGCACCACGGCCATGACCGGACACCAGCCCACCCCGGGAAGCGAGTTCGACATCGTGGGCAACCCCACGGCGGTGCAGGACATCGAGGACGTCGTCCAGGGCATCGCCGCTGGCGCGGACGTTCCCATCGCGCGGGTGGACCCGGAGAAGCGCCGCAGCTACCGCGAGTTGCTGGAGCAGACGTTCCTGCGCGACGGGGTGAAGGTGATCATCGCGGACAAGGAATGCGCCATCACGCGTCTGCGCCGCCAGAAGCGTGCGGACCGGGGTCTGCAGCGCCAGCTCGGGTTCGTCCCCAGGTGGGAACACATGAACGTCAACACGGACGCGTGCACGTTCTGCCTGGCATGCACGGAGAACACGGGCTGTCCCGGGCTCAAGCACGTGTCCACGGACTACGGGGCCAAGGTCGACACCGACCTGACGTTGTGCGTCAACGACGGGGCGTGCGAGCGGCTCGCGGCGTGCAGCGCGTTCGAGCGGGTGACGATCCGGCGCAAACGCCCGGCGCGGCCGCGCGTGGGCAAGCTTGACCTGGACAACATCCCGGAACCGCAGAAGCGTCCGGCCGGGGAGATCTGGCGGTGCTGCCTGACGGGGGTGGGCACCCAGGGGATCGGCACGGCGACGCAGATTCTCGTCCGCGCCGCCCACAAGGCGGGCTACCGCGTCGGCTTCCTGGACAAGAAGGGCCTGGCGATCCGCGGCGGCGGGGTGATGAGCCAGATCATCTACAACATCGCCGGCAAGCCCGTCACGCCGTTGATCCCGCACGGAAAGGCGGACCTGCTGATCGGCATCGACCTGCTGGAGGCGGCGCGGGCGATCGACCCGACCGGTCGGGGGCGCGTCGCCTCGCCCGAGACCACCGCCGCCGTGGTCAACACGGACAAGTTCCCCACCGTCGCGGGGATCATGGGGCGCGAGGACTTCGACGTTGACGAGCTCGAGGCCGCCATCCGTCGTCAAAGCCGACCCGACGACTACCTGGCGCGGAACATTTCGCGGATCTGCGAGACGTACCTTGGCTCGAAGATCTACGCGAACATCATGATGCTGGGGTTCGCCTTCCAGAAGGGGCTGATCCCGGTGTCGATGCACGCGATGGCGTGGGCGGTCAAGGACACCATCCGCCACGACTTCCGCAAGAACCTCTACGCGTTCAACATGGGGCGCAAGCTCGTCGTCAACCCCGACCTGTTCCGCGGGGCACCCGAGCGGACCGGATGGCGCGACGTGCTGGCCGACAAGTGCCGCTGGGGCGTCCGTCGCTTCGGACGAGGTCAGAGCGAGATCGACGCCTTCCACGACCTGGCCGCCGAGACGGTCCAGGCCGCCGACGAGCTGGACGAGCCGCTGAAGCGCGCGGTGGTGGTGCGGACGTACGACTGCCTGCGCTGGGGCGGGATCGACTACGCCCGGCGCTACGCCGAGGCGGTCCTGAGCAGCTACCGGCGCGACGGCGCCGAGCACGGGCACGCCGCGACGCGGGCGGTTATCCACAACCTCGCCGACGCGATGCTCATCAAGGACGGCATTTACATCGCGGAGCTGGCGACGCACCCCGAGAAGCTCGCCCGTGACCGGAGGAAGTACAACGTCAACCCCGCCAACGGGGACTGCATCAGCTACCGGCACATGCTTCACTGGCGGTGGCGGATCGCCGGGCGCGACGTGTCGCTGGCGCTGCCCGCCCCGTCGTGGCTGATGAAGCTTCTCAAGCGGATGCGGTGGCTGCGAGCGGCGGCGCCGTGGTGGCATCGCCGTCAGCGCGAGTGGCGCGCCGAGTACGAGCGGCGCGTCGCCGACTTCCAGTGGGCCGACGCCGACGAGTACCGCCGCCACCTCGCCGCGCTGTCCGCGGCCAAGTGCCTCCAGTGCATGAACCCCCGCTGCCGTCAGAGCCCGGTGGAGGCGGGTCCCGTCGCCGGTTGCCCGCTGGGCAGCCCCGTCCCGCAGTGGGTGGAGCTGGCGCGGCGGGGGCAATGGCGCGAGGCCTGGCAGCGCCTCAGCGAGGCCAACAACTTCCCCGAGCTGACCTGCCGTCTGTGCCCCGCGCCCTGCCAGGCGGCGTGCAAGCGCAACGCCGCCGACTGCACCGTGCCCATCAAGGACATCGAGCGGCGGATCACCGACCGCGCCCTGGCGCAGGGGTGGGACGCGGCGCAGCCCCCCGAGCGGCGCAGCGGGAAGACCGTGGCGGTCATCGGCTCGGGTCCGGGCGGACTCGCCGCCGCCCAGCAGCTCGCGCGAAGCGGGCACGACGTGACGGTCTTCGAAAAGGCCGACCGCCCCGGCGGGCTGCTGCGCTACGGCATCCCGGACTTCCGCCTGGACAAGTCGCTGCTCGACCGGCGCCTCCAGCAGCTCGAGACCGAGGGTGTGACCTTCGAGACCGGCGTGGAGGTCGGGCGGGACATCGCCGCCGACGAGCTGAAGTCGCGTTTCGACGCGGCCCTTCTGGCCGTGGGCGCCTCCCGCCCGCGGGACCTGAAGGTCCCCGGTCGCGACAAGCAGGGCGTGCAGTTCGCCCTGGACTTCCTCCGCGAGGGCGGACGGTACCAGGGCGCCGAGCGGGTGCGGGACAAGTCCGTGGTCGTCATCGGAGGCGGGGAGACGGGAAACGACTGCGCGGAGATGGCGCTGTCCCAGGGCGCGCGGGAGGTCCGCCAGCTCGAGATCCTCCCGCCCGAGCGCGTCAACGGCGACGCGACGGGCCCGGCGCCGGACGGCGTCCGCCGACAGTGGTGCGTGGCGACCAAGGCCTTCAACGGCGGCGAAGCGCTGGCCGAACTCGAGGCCGCCCGCGTCCGCTGGGTCCGCTCGGCGTCCGGGGACAAGCCCGTGGAACAACCGGACACCGCCTTTACGGTTCCGGCCGACCTGGCCGTGCTGGCGCTGGGCTACGAGCCGGAGGTCGACGAGGACCTCACCCGCCAACTGGGCCTGCGAACCGACGCCGAGGGGCGCCTGGAGGTCACCAACTGCGCCACCAGCGAGCCGGGCGTCTTCGTCGCGGGCGACCTCGCCGAGGGCGCCTCGTACATCGCCCAGGCGATCGCATCCGGGCGCCGCGCGGCGCGGCGGATCAACGACTATCTCGACGCGGGTGCCGACGCCCAGGGCGAGGACGAGGGCTGAGGGCGGACAGTTCCGGGCGTGGGGCCTGCTTCGCCCGAGTCGCGAAGACCGCACTTGCCCGCGCGCCGAACGGGCGCAATTCGTGCCATCGGCGGCCCCCGGGTTTGTGCAGGACGGGAACGAAGGGAAAGATGACCGGCGAATCGCGGACCATCCTGCTGGTCGAGCCGCCCTTCGGCCGGTTGTTCAAGCCGACCTATTCGCTGGAGCGGTTCCCGCTGTCGCTGGCGTATCTCGCCGGGGCGGTGCTGCGCGACACGAACTGGCGGGTGCGCGCCGTCAACGCGGACTTCACGCCCCGCAGCGAGCCGATCAGCGTCCGGTGGCTCGCCGGGAAAGGGTTCGCGCGGTACCGTCGCGCCCTGGAGGACCCGCGGGGCGGCATCTGGGACGAGCTGCGGAGCGTTTTGGAGCGGGTCGGCCCCGACGTCGTGGGCATCTCCGCCACGAGCCAGACCTTCGCCTCGGCGCGGGTGGTCGCCCGGCTGGCCCGCGAGACCGGCGACCCCCTGGTCATCGTCGGAGGCCCGCACCCGTCGCTCGTCGGCGCCGAGGCGCTAAGCGACGAGTTCGACGTCGCCGTCCGCGGCGAGGGCGAACGGACGCTGGTGGAGCTGCTGGGGGCGGTCGAGGACGGGCGCGACCTCGCCGGAATCGACGGGCTGGTGTATCGTAACGGCGGCACCGTCGCCGAGACGCCGCCGCGCGAGCCGGTCGCGGACCTCGACGCGCTGGGCTTCGCCCACGCCGGCGCCGCGGCGCTGGTGGGGCGTCCGGGCTATCCGCCGGGGGCGTTTCGCTACGTGTTCGCGACGCGCGGCTGCCCGTACAATTGTTTTTTCTGCGGCTCGCGGGGCGTCTGGGGACGTCGGGTGCGATTCCGCACGCCGGGGCACGTCGCCGCGGAGCTGCGGGCGCTTCGGCGGATGGGCGTCCGCCAGGTGCACTTCGACGACGACACGTTCGGCGTGGACCGGGCGTACCTCCGCGAGCTGTGCCGCGCCATCCGCACCGACTGCCCCCGCCTGCTCTGGAGCTGCGAGATGCACGTCAAGGGCGTTGACGACGACGCGCTGGCGACGATGCGCCGCAGCGGATGCTGCTCGGTCCAGCTCGGCATCGAGAGCGGCAACGACGAGATGCTCCGCGTCATCGGAAAGGACATCACCGCCGACCAGGCCCTTGCCGCCTGCCGGGCCGTCCGACGCCACCGCATGGAACTCGTGGCGTTCTTCATGGTGGGCTTTCCCGACGAGACGGAGGCGACGCTGGACGACACCGCCGCGGCGATGTCCGCCTGCGACGCGGACGTGCTGGTCTACAGCATCTTCACGCCGTACCCGGGCACCGAGGCCTACGCGAGCTGCCGCGCCCGCGGGCTGATCGGCGACGACTACGACCCCGCGATGCACCACCACCAGAGCCCGGCCAACTGCTTCTGCGAGCACATCCCCCCGGAGCGGTTCCGCCGTCGCGTCGAGCGGATCGAGGCGATGGTCGACCGCCACAACGCCGCCCGGCGCCGCCGGCGCCTGTTCTCCCGCCGCGCGCTGGGGCGATTGCGGGAGCTGGGCCTGGGCGAGTCGCTGCGACGGGCGGGACGCATCCTCCGCCCCGGGCGCTAGAACGCGCGGGCGACCGGCCCGGCGGCGCGATAGGATGAGGTGCGTCAACCCCCATCGAAGGCCGAACGATGATCACCGCGCACAGGACGCCCCGACATCTCGCATGGCTCGCACTGGTCGCCGCGGCGTGCGCGCCCCCGGCCGCACGCGGCGAGAAGCCGGCCGCGCCGCTGCGCACATACCCCACGCCCCGCTACGTCATCCGCACGGACATCACCGACGAGGACGTGATCCGCGAAGCGGCGATCCGGATGACGACGATGGCGGCGGAATACGACCGGCGGACGCGCAACTTCGGGCGGCGCGTCCGCAAGCGCCTGCCCTTCTACCTGTTCGCGGGGCAGTCCGCGTACCGCGACGCCGGCGGCGTCAAGGGCAGCGCCGGGCTGTTCAACGGGCGGGCGCTGCTGGCCGTCGCCGACGTGCGGAGCGTGCGAACCGGTCGCCTGTGGCACACCGTCCAGCACGAGGCGTGGCACCAGTACGTCTTCACCGTCGCCGGGCCGCGCGTGCCCATCTGGGCGAACGAAGGCATGGCCGAATATTTCGGCCACGCGATCTGGACGGGGGACGGATACGTCACCGGCGTGGCCCCGCCGCCGAAGCTCGCGCGTCTCAAGAAGCTCATCCGCGCCGACAAGCTTCTGGAGTTCACGAAGATGCTGTCGATTACCCCGACGGAATGGCGGCAGGGGCTCAATCAGCGCAACTACCTCCAGGCGTGGGCGATGGTGCACTTTCTGGCGCACGCCGAGGACGGGAAGTACCGCGACGCGTTCGGCGCCTATATCGCGCACATCACCGACCGGCGCATGCCGTGGCGCAAGGCGTACGTCCGGAGCATCGGCGGGCATCCGCGCCAGTTCCGCGCCGAGTTCGACAAGTGGTGGCTGGCGCGAGAACCGGACGACACGGGGCATCTCTACATCCGCGCGACCGTCGCGACGCTCACCAGCTTCCTGGGCCGCGCCATCCTCGCGGGGCAATCCTTTGAGACCGCCGAGGAGTTCTTCGCCGCGGCCGAGGCGGGTGAGCTGGAGCACCCCGAGGGGCAATGGCTGCCGCCGAGCTTGCTGCAGGACGTGCTGCCCCTGGGGGGCAAGCTTTCGACGTGGCGGCTGACCGTCCCGCCGGCGCGCATCAAGCTCGTGCTGCAGCGCGATGACGGGACGACCTTCAGCGGGACGTACACCGCGCGCCGCGGAAAGGTCCGCGACGTCGACGTGACCGTCACTCGGGACGCGTCGCGGCGCGAACCGCGTTGACGATGGTCTCGGCCGCCGGACGGTGCAGACGCCGCGCGGCGGCGGACATGGCCTCCAGGCGCGCCGGGTCGTTGAGCAGTTCGGCCACGAGGGGCGCCACGTCGCGCGGGCGCCGGGCGATGACGGCCGCCCCGGCCGAGCGGAAAAACTCCGCGTTTCCCTGCTCGTGACCGGGCACGGGCGGAAGCAGCACCATGGGCTTGCCCGCCGCGAGGCACTCCGAGGTGGTCACCCCGCCGGGCTTGGTGATGACGAGGGAGCTGACGGCCGCCAGCTCGTGCAGGCGGGGGGAGAAGCCCAGCACGGTCATGCGCTGCTGCGCCTCGGGCAGCGAGCACAGGCGCCGGTACAGTCGCTCGTTGCGTCCGGCCAGGGCGAACAGGCGCATGTGCGGGCAGGCGTCCAGCAGGCGGCGCGCGACGCGCGCGATGGGTCCGCACGTGAAGGTCGCCCCGCCGGTCAGCACGACCGCGGGGCGGTCGTGCGGGACGTTCCATTCGTCGCGCAGGGCGGTCTCGTCGTGGGCGTCCGCCCACCGGTGCCGCACGGGGATGCCGCAGACCGTGACGCGGTCGTCCGCCACGCCCCATCGGCGCAGCGGCTCGGCGCTGGGCGGGGCGGGAACGAACCACCGCGCCACGCGACGGGCGTACCAGAAACGGTGGACCTCGACGTCGGTGACCACGACCATCTGCTCGCCGCCCAGCTCGCCGCCGTCCAGCAGGCGGGCCGTCGTCGGGACCGGAAGGAAGTGCGTGTGGAGGATCAGCTCCGGGTCCGCCCGCCGGACGAACGCCGCGTAGCCCCGCAGCATCGCCCGCTCGAAGCGCAGGCGGATCCGCTCGCCGGGCCCGCGCCCGGGGCGGTGCGGGCGATTACTCAACCAGTACCCCGCACCGTACAGGCGACGCAGGCGCGACATCCCCAGGGCGAACCCGCCGGCATAGACGGTGCGGAACGCGCGCGGCACGAAGTCCAGCACGTCGATGCACCGGATGTCCAGCTCCGGTGAGGCCGCGGCGAACCGCTCCCGGAGCGCTGCGGCGACGGACGTGTGCCCCGCACCGACGGCGGCGGTGGTCATCAGGATGCGTCGCGTACGGCCGCGGGCGGCGCCGGGCTCCGAAGGCGTCTCAGTCATCGACGCCCATCCAACCGCCGCGTCCGGTCGATTGCAAGCGCGTCGTCCCGTCGGCGGGCGGAGGGGCGCCGTCGGCGTACAGGGCGAGGCATCGCTGGGCGAGACGTTTCCACGGCTGGTCTCCTGCCTCACTGACCTCGTTGAAGTACGCCTCGGCGGACCGCAGCGTGTGGTCGGTCCCGGACTGCGCCCACAGGCGCCGCAGCTTGCGCGCGTCGGCGCTGCGCATGGCGATCAACCCGAGGTGGTACTTGGCGGGGATCGCCGCGTCGACCGGGAACGGTTGTTGGGGCGAGGGGTGGTCCCCCATCGCCTCGACCGCCAGGAGTCGCTCGGCGCGGGTGACGAGGTCCCCGGTCTCGCGCGCCACGGCCAGGAGCAGGTTGTCCTTGAGGCGCGTGCCCTCGGCAGTGGTGGCGGCGATCCTCTGCAGCTCGCCCAGATACGTCGATTCATTCGGGTTCGCGCGCAGCCAGGCACGCAGCGCTTCCCGCTCGCCGAAGGTCTCCTCGGCCGGGCCGCGCAGGGCGTTGCGGTCGATGAGCCACAACAGCTCCTCCACGTCCAGCAGCGCCTGGCGGTAGTAGCATCGCGCCGGTAGCTGCTCCGGGGGCAGAAACACCCGCGCCGCCTCGCCGCCCTCGCCGGCGGTGTGCTCCCTCAGCCGCGGACGCGCCTGCTCCAGAAGCGCGAAGGCTTGGTCGACGTCCTCGGCCGTTCCGCGGCGCAGCGCCAGGCGCGCCAGCTTCCAGCGACCCAGCGCCGCCTGCGACGCCGCCGAGGACCGCGCAACCAGGGCTTCCCATGCCGCCGCCGATGGTGGATGACAATACGCCGCGGAATACTTCACGATCCCGTGGGCGAGGGCGGGCTTGCGCACCTCGATGCTCATGCCCTGCGCCCGCAGCCAGCGGACCTCCGCGGCGCGCCGCCCGTCGGGGTGATTGGTGAGGAACGCCCCGCAGGCCTCGCGCAGGGCGCGGCGTCGGCGGCGGGTGTGCTCGACGATCCGCTCGTGCAGCGCCGCGCCGGACAGGTCGGCGGCGCCGTGACGGCGCTTCCACGTCTCCAGGTCCACGTCGGCAAACACGCCGGGGCCGTCGGTCAGGTCGGCCGTCAACAACTGGTACTCCAGCTCCTCGGCGCCAACCTGCGTGTAGAACACACCGAGCGGCGCGGCCAGCAGCACCCCCAGCACCGGCCAGACCACGCCCGGGCGGAACCCGGTCAGCCGCGCCAGCAGCAGCACCACCGCCGCGCCCACCGCCGCGGTCAGACCGGCGAGGATGAACGGCGCGTAGAACACCCACTTCTGAAGCGAAAGCGTCGCCGGCGTTCCGCCCACCGCGAAGGCAAAGAAGTACGCGTACGCCGCCACCGGCGCCATGCCCACCAGCACGGCCAGGAAGGGCATGTCGCTGCGCAGCGGCGTGCGGGCGGCGATTACGCACCCCACCGCCAGCGCCAGCGCCAGCACCGGCGCGTGCCCGACCACGGCGACCGCGGCGACGAACACCCCCGCGAAGAGCAGCCGGTAGAGCACCGCCACCACCAGCGGGACCAGCACCACCAGCGCCAGCAGCAGCCCCGTGACCAGGACCATCCACGGGTGGGTCAGCACGTTCAGCGGCTGGACGAGCAGCTCCCCCAGCGGCGTGGTCATCGCCCGGCGGTAGGATGCCAGCGAGAACCGCACCCAGTTGCCCGTGGCCAGGTAAAGCCAGAAGGCGTTGACCACGGCGAAGCCGACCAAGTTCACCAGCAGGAACACGCACGCGCGCAACCGGCTGGGCGGGCGCAGCAACGGCTGGGCGCCGCGATGGTGGTCGAAGGTCTCGTTTGCCGTCCTGGTCATGATGTGTTCGCCGCCAAATCGCCGGTCGCATTGTACGACAACGCCCCGGCAGCCGTCAGCACTAGGCGCGGGGGGATGGTTGC
>JBMCUM010000025.1:0-13582 GCA_048622595.1 Planctomycetota bacterium
GCCGGCGGCGCGTGCGAACCGCCCCGGCGTCAAAAAGGAACCGACGATGAGACGGATTGCCGAGCTGCAGGTGGGCACCTGGATCGCGCTGGCGGCGGCCTCGGGAGGATGCAACGGTGGCGGTCCCTACATGCAGGAAGAACGCCTCCAGAACGGGCTGGTGATCATCCTGCCCGGCATCGAGGGCGAAAGTCAGTTCAACCGCAATATCCGGCGCGGGCTGCTCTCGTCCGGCATCGACCGGGCCATGCCGATCCATCGGTGGGGTCGTCCCGTGCCCGGCGTGGGGATGCTTCTGAACCAGATGGACGTGGTGGGCAACCGCATCGCCGGCGCCGTCGTCGCCGAGCGAGTCATGGAGTACCAGGACGAGTACCCCGGGCGACCCGTCCACCTGATCGGTCACAGCGGAGGCGGGGGTATCGCCGTGTTCGCCGCCGAGGCGCTGAAGGACGATCACAAGGTCGACGGGCTCGTGCTGCTGTCGGCGAGCATCTCCAGCGCGTACGACCTGAGCAAGGCGCTGAGCCGGTCCCGTAGCGGACTGGTCAATTTCTACTCCGAAGCGGACGTGGGACTGCTGGTGATCGGGACGATTCTGGCCGGGAACGTGGACGGCACGCACGGTCCGGCGGCCGGGGCGATCGGCTTCGACCGTCCGCGCCCGGGCGACCGACCCGAGAAGAAACGCGCCTACAGCAAGCTGCACGAGTTCCCGGTGTCGGATGCGATGCTGCCCGGGGCGGACGCGCACACGGCGGCGACGGGGACGGCTTTCGTCCGGCGGCATGTGGCACCGTGGGTGATGTCGACGATGTGGCCTGCGGTATCGGACGCGGCGCCGGCGGATGCCCGCATCGCCGCGCGGAGCGCGCCGTAGCCGGGCCTTGCCGGCGGCGCGTCGGCGTGCCATAATCTCGCGCGCTCGAAGCGTGCGGGAGAAGACCATGGCCAAGCCCCAGGCAGCGGTCCTGCGGACCGCGGGCACAAACTGCGATCGCGAGACGGTATTCGCCCTTGGCGAGGCTGGGTTCGACGCCTGCGCCGTGCACGTGTTCGCCCTGATGGACCGCCCGCGGCGCCTGCGGGAGTTCGAGTTTCTCGTCGTCCCCGGGGGCTTCAGCTACGGCGACGACGTCTCGGCGGGCAAGATCCTCGCCAACCAGTTGATTCACCACCTCGCCGATGAGCTCAATGCCTTCGTCGCGGCGGACAAGCTGGTTCTGGGCATCTGCAACGGCTTCCAGGTGCTGCTCAAATGCGGGCTGCTTCCGTGGGGGCGTGTCGCCGCCGGCGGGGCGTCGGAGGCGACGCTGGCCTGGAGCGACACCGGACGGTTCGAGGACTGCTGGGTGCATCTGCGGGCGGACTCCGAGCGGTGCGCCTTTCTCCGGCGCGGGGACGTCATCGCCCTTCCCATCGCCAACGGCGAGGGAAAGTTCGTCCCGCGCGACGACGACGTGCTCGCCCGCCTGCGCGACGCGGACCAGCTCGCCCTGCGGTACAGCGACGCCGACGGACGCAGCGGCGGGTACCCCGTCAACCCCAACGGCAGCGTGGACCACGTCGCCGGTCTGTGCGACCCGAGCGGGCGCGTGCTGGGCCTGATGCCGCATCCGGAACGTTTCGTCGACGTGACCCACCACCCGCGCTGGACGCGCGGAAACGTAAGCAGTGCGGACGGGCGGCGCATCTTCGCCAATGCCCGCGCCGCGCTCAATTAGCGGAAATGGTCGCATCGTCCGGACCTTTCCGGTCGATAACAGGACAGTGGACCGTGACGGCCGGTCCCGCGAGAGCGGGACCGCGAAAGGACATGCATCATGCGCAACTGGCTTGTTCCGGCCTGCGTGCTGGTGATCGCGACGGGCTGTACGCATCCGGATGAGAACCCCGACTGGGATCCGCAGTCCGACCTTCCCGAGTGGGCGTACGACGCGCCCTTCTACTACCGTCCCACGGAGGATATCACCCCCGCCGAGCCCGAGTCGCTCGGGTTCGAGGTGGCGCCTGGAATCGACGTGTATTTCGTCAACCGCGCGGAGTTCTTCCTGCCGCATCCGTCCGGGTACCAGCTCACCGGCGCGCCGCGCATGGCCGTGTGGTGCTCGACCGACCACGAGCAGTGGAAGCGGGTGGGGTACTACGGGGTGGAGCAGTCGCACTTCCTGATGCGCGCCGAGCACGACGGGCGGTACTGGATCCGCTTCGCCGGACCCAACCAGGCGGTCAGCGAGGTCCCGCCCGGCCAGCCGCATCGCATCTACGTCGTCGACCGTCGCCAACCGCGGATCTCCCTCGAGATCGACCCGCCGCCCTATCGCCTCGACGAGGAGGGGAACCGCATCGAGCACACCTACCGGGTCGGCGACGAGGTTACCATCCGCTGGACGATCCTAGACCGTTACCTCGATCCCGACAGCGTCCGCCTGAGCACGTGCTTCGCCGAGTTCCCGCACAATCTGGTGTGGGGCGAATGGCCGCGCTCGCTCGAAGCCCGCGGCGAAATCGCGGGAATCGTCCTGCCGCCCGGCGCGGCGCGGCACGGGGGAATGCGGTTCCGCATGGAGGCCCGCGACCGGGCGGGGAACATCGCTCTGGCGATGACAGACGTGATGCACGTCTCGGCGGGCGAGGCGCCGACCACCCAGCCGTCGGTCCGTCCCGCCGGTCAGTTCGAGATCGTCTACCGCCAGCCGACGCGGCGCGAAAACGGCTGGCCTCGCCGCGGCGCCTTCCTCCGCGGAGGACGCAACCGCGTGCTGAGGTGGATGCCCGAGGCGGCGAAGGAGCACACCGACAAGCGGATCGACCTGGAGTTTTCGGCCAATGATGGAAAGTCGTGGCATGTCGTTGCCGAGGGCATCACGCCGCGCGCGGATGATGCCTCGCCGGCGTGGAAGGTCGCCTGGACGGTCCCCGAGGTCACCAGCAAGAGCTGCCGCCTGCGCGTGGTCGCCCGCCCGCGAACGGCCGACGGCGGGACGGCGCTGATGCTGGCGCGGTCGGCGCGGTTTACGGTCGATACGGTCGCGCCGGGCAGGCGGCTGGGCCCCGAGCCGTTGGAGGACGCCCAATAGGCGTCGCGGGGCGGCAATCGGCAACGCCCGGGGGTTTTCGGCCGGTGCCGTCGGGGCCGGGCGCCGGCGCGGGCTGCCGCGCAAGCTTCAAGCACATACGCACTTAGGGTATGCACCCTAGACGTTTTTTTTCTTGAAGCCGCATACGCGGCGTCCTACAGTTCGAACAGAGCGGACGGGGCGGTGGATACAGTTGCCCTCCGGGCACAAACGGGCCGAACGAATACCGCACCGATGCGGCATGATGGCGAGACCTGCAGCGGGGTCGGGGAATGACCACAGGAACGATAGACGTGTTGCTGGCCGATGACCATCGCATGGTTCGCGAGGGTCTGGCCACGCTTCTAGCCCGTGAGGACGGCATTCGCGTGGTGGGACAGTGCAGCGACGGGCTGCGCGTCGGGGAGGAGGTCGACAAGGCGTGTCCGGACGTGGCCGTGCTGGACGTGATGATGCCGGGGCTGAACGGGCTGGACGTCTGTCGGGCCCTGCGTCGGCGCAAGAACGACCTGGCGATCCTCATTTTGACGATGTACGACGACGAGCAGTTCATCGCCCGGGCGTTCGACTACGGCGCGTCGGGGTACCTGCTCAAGGAGGCGGTGGGCGATCGCCTGGCCGAGGCGATCCGCGCCGTGGCGCGGGGGCGGATGTACGTGGGCCCGGGGGTTCCGCGCGAGGTGCTCCAGCGGACCCGCGCCAGCGCCCCGGACCCGTACGAGAAGCTGACCACGCGGGAGCGGCAGGTGCTCCAGCTCGTCGCGGAGGGAAAGACGAACCGGCAGATCGCCCGCCAGCTTTCCCTGGCGCTGAAGACGGTTGACACGCATCGCTCCCACCTGATGCGCAAGCTCGACATCCACGATCAGACCAATCTGGTCAAGTACGCTATCCGCCGCGGGATCGTCTCCGTCCAATAGACCCGCCGCGGCGCGCGGTTGTCAGCCCAGCACGTCCCCGCTTTCGATGATACGGACCCCGGCGTCGCGCATCGCGCGGACGGCCTCGTCGATGGCGCCGGGATGCGTCTCGATGCCTCGGCAGGCGTCGATGACGACGTACGTCTCGAAGCCCAGCTTGC
Source organism: Planctomycetota bacterium (assembly GCA_048622595.1). Taxonomy (GTDB): domain Bacteria; phylum Planctomycetota; class Phycisphaerae; order SM23-33; family SM23-33; genus JAGXKT01. The sequence continues at coordinate 4,162 of JBMCUM010000025.1, forward strand.
ATGCGTCCAGCGCCGTGGCCTGGACGCACACGTTCGTCGCCACTCCCGCTATGTACACGGTCCCGACGCCGCGCCGGACGAGGAAGTCCGCCAGCCCGGTCCGGCGCGCGTGGGCGTTGTCGAAAAAGGCGCTGTAGCTGTCGAGCTTCGGGTCGTCGCCCTTGTGCAGGACCATGTCCACCTCGTCGGTGTTCATGTCCGGGTGGAAGTCGGCGCCCGGCGTGTCCTGCACGCAGTGCACCGGCCAGAGGTATTGCGCCGCGCCGTCGACCTCGATGGTTTGCCCCGGCTCGTGGCCGGGGTGGTTGTCGGCGAAGCTGACGTGGTCGCGCGGATGCCAGTCCCCCGTGGCGACGACGAGCTCGAAATGCTCGACCAGGGCGTTGACCACGGGGATCACCTCGTCGCCGCCGGGCACGGCCAGCAGGCCGCCGGGCATGAAGTCGTTCTGCAGGTCCACCAGGATCAGCGCGTCCATGGCAATTATTCCTTCGCTCGCTCTCGGACGTCCATCACCATGTCGGTCTTTCGCTCGTGCAGTCGGCGCTCCAGACCGGCCGGATACTCGTGCGGGTTCATCAGCCGCTTGATCCCGCCGTGGAGGCGCCCCAGCTCGCCGCGGCAGCGGTCACGGGCCGCCTCGATCGACGGCACGTCGTAGACGCGCCGCCCGTCGCGGAACACGGGCACGAGCACGTCGCGATGCGGCGTCCCGGCGGCGATGTCCTTGCGTCGGGTCGCCTCGCCGGGGTGGACGATGGTGCATCCGTCGCCGATGCCGATGTCCTCGTCGTAGATCGCGTCGCCGACGTACTCGTCGCCGGAAGTGTAGCGCCGCACCTGAAGCCGCCCCGGCGTGGAGATCTTCTCAAGCTGTTCCGAGAGCTTAATCCGAGGCTGCCAGGTTCCCTCGCGGTCTCGCACGGCCGCGAGCTTGTACACTCCGCCCAGGGCCGGGTCGTCGTAACCCGTCGCCAGGTGCGTGCCCACGCCCCACAGGTCGATCGCGGCGTCCTGCTCGTGGAGGGCGTCGATGACGTGCTCGTCGACGTCCCCGCTGGCGACGATCTTCGCCTCGGGCAAGCCCGCCTCGTCGAGCATGCGCCGCGCCTGCTGACTGAGCCAGGCCAGGTCGCCCGAATCCAGGCGGATTCCGACCATCTCATGGCCGGCCTGGCGGAGGCGGCAGGCGGTCTCGATGGCGTTACGCACGCCGCGGAGGGTGTTGTAGGTATCGACCAGGAATACCCCGTTGTTGGGAAGCGCCCGCCGGTAGGCGTCGAAGGCTTGCGGCTCGTCGTCGAACAGCATCACCCAGCTATGGGCGTGCGTTCCCTTGACGGGGATGCCCAGCAGCTTTCCGGCCAGCACGTTGCTGGTGCTGGCGCATCCGCCGACGTAGGCGGCCCTGCTGGCCGAGACGCCCCCGTCGATCCCCTGCGCCCGCCGCAGGCCGAACTCGAGCACCGGCTCGCCCCGCGCTGCGGTGCAGACGCGGGCGGCCTTGGTGGCGATCAGCGACTGGAAGTTCAGGATGTTCAGCAGGGCGGTTTCGAGGATCTGGCAGTCCAGGACGGGTCCGGTGATCCGCAGCAGCGGCTCGTGGGGAAACACGAGGTCGCCCTCGCAGACCGCGTCGATGTCGACGCGCGGGCGCAGCTCGCGGAGGTGGGCGAGGAAATCGTCGGTGAAGAGGGGGTGCCCGTCGTTGCCGAGGATTCCGGAAAGATACGCCGTGTCCGCCTCGTCGAACCCGAACGACTCGACGTACTCGACGACCTGCCCCAGCCCGCAGGCCACCGTGTACCCGCCGTCAAAGGGATTGTTCCGGAAGCTGATATGGAACGAGACCCTCCGGTCGCCCATCCCCAGCGTCCAGTACCCCTGCGCCATCGTCAGCTCATACAGGTCCGTAAGCAGCGCCAGTGAATGACGGTACAGTTCGCCGAGCATGGTGTGACATTATACGACTCGCCCGCCGGGGGACCACAGCCCGGAACAGGCGCGGAGGGTTGCGGGCCGGTCGGGCGGCGTGTCCGCGAGATGCCGAATCAACGAGGAAACGAGTTCAGCTCCCGCGTTGACCCCGGCGCGCGATGGGGGCTAAGATTTTGCGGGAGCGGAGAACCGCATTTTGACGTTGCGAAAGGACACGATCATGAAGGCATTGCGATGGGCGGCGGTTTGCCTGCTGGCGACGGCGCCGGTGGCGGCGACCGGGTGCAACAAGGTCTTCCTGCTCTCGAGGGAAGACGAGATCGCCCTGGGCGAGAAGTACGGCCCGGAGCTGGAGGCGGAATACGGCGGCCGGGTGGACAACGAGCGCGTACAGGGATACGTCCGTTCGATCGGGCGTCGCCTGGCGACGGTCGCCGAGCGCGACATGCCGTATCAGTTCGCCCTGCTCCGCTCGCACACGCCGAATGCCTTCGCCGTACCCGGCGGGCGAATCTACGTGACGGTCGGGTTGTTTCGCGACATGACCAACGAGCGCCAGCTCGCCGCCGTCCTCGCCCACGAGATCGGGCACATCGTCCACCGTGACAGCGCCAAGGGGCTCCAGCGCCAGCTCGGGGTCGAGTTGCTCGCGGCCATCGTGGGCGATGCGCTCGGCGGCAGCGGCGGGACGGCGGCCAAGACCGCCGCGAAGGTCGTCGGCGGGCTGGTGAACCTCAAGTACAGCCGCGACCAGGAGTACGCGGCCGACATGGCGGGGCTCGAGCACATGGTCGGGGTGGGCTACAACCCGTGGGGCATGGTGGAGTTGCTGCGCCTGCTGGAAAGCGAAAAGGAGGCGGGGACCCTCGGCGAGATGCTCAGCACGCATCCGCTGACGTCCAAGCGGATCGAGGAGGTCGAGCAAGCCATTCGTGACCAGTACCCCGCGTTCTCGCCGGACCAGCCGGACCCGCACGCGGCGCGGTTCGCGGACGTGCGGGATATCGTGCGGCAGCTACCGCCCCCGCCGCCGAAGCCCGATGCGACACAGGCGGCCTCGGACCCGGACGGGCAGGCGGAGGCGACCGGTGACGGCGAGACGCGCCCTCGTGCGCCGCGCGACGGGCAACCCCCGCCTGTCATCCGAATCCCGGATGTCGAATAACGTCCAAGGCAGTCGGCCTTTCAGACCGGCACTACCGTCGCAGCCGCCGCGGCAGCGGCCAGACAGAGCGCGCCCAGATAACACCTGCGCCTTGCGAGCAGCCCGACGCCTGCAAGCGCCAGGCACGCGCCGCCCGCCAGGCGCGCCCAGCCGCCAAGCGCCGCCGCGGCGGCAGCGGATTCCCCCTGCGGGATGGTGAACCAATTGCTCACGTCGCCCCACCCGGCGACGGGCACGAGCGTCACGTCGCGGTCCATCGCCCGGGGCGAGATCACGGCGCGCAGCCGCGTCAGATACGTTGCGCCGGGCGGCGGGCGTGATGCCACATGTTCGCCGATCGCTTGATACGCCCCGCCGGCGTCGGCGGCGTATTCCGTCACGAACAGGTGGTCGTCGTGCGCGGCGGTCACCTTCCGGACGAGCGTCGCGTAGTTCGTCCCGCTCGGGCTGTCCGCGTCCGCGACGAGCCGCTCGCGCTCGACCGTGTAGTTTGCCCAGTTCGCACACGCATGCCGCTCGGGCGCGAAAACGTACAACAGGATCTCGTTTTCGGCGCCGGCCGACAGCTGCGAAATTGCCAGCGGATAGACCAGTTCACCGTCGGAGTACGTATACGCGACCGGGTGTGGAGCCAGCGTCGGGTCGTCCGCGTCGTCGGGACGGACGCGCATCGCCAGCCAGTACCAGCCAGCCGCCACGTACCGCTCGAAGACGCCGGCGGCGCCGACGGGCACGGCATATTCGTGCGCATCGAGCCACACGTGCAGCGCCTTCGGCTTACGGGCGGACAGAACGACGTACTCGAAGACGCCTGCCGTCCCCGTCGCCTCGACCGTGACCGGTGCATCCGAGCGCAAGTCCTGCCCCATGTTCGGACTTAAGGCGCATCCGCAATGCAACCCGCCGCCTTTGCGTCCCGGCTGAAGGAACCGGGGCACGGTCTCCGCGTCGAGCATTCGGAAGAGCTCTTCGTCCGCTTCGGTCACATCGCGTGGCTTGGCCGGGACGGGGACGATCCACGCCAACTCCTCCGGCCCGCGGTGAAAGTGGGTCCGCAGTACCACGGTGACGGCGCGCCCGTCGGTCAACAGGACCGCCTCCTGTTTGGGGGAGGCGACAAGGTCATCCGCCTGCTCGATCCGGTTGATGAAGCACCCGTCGCCGGGCGCCGTTTGACCGACTGCCGAGATAACCAGCGCCGCCGCCCATGCCCGGTGGCGGGCAGTTGCGATGCTGTGACGGATCATGGGGCAACTCCTTCCACGGGATAGTACCGTCGTGGCGCGGCGTTGCGCAGGAAAAGCCGCGCCTTCGGAGCGTCCGGGCCGGTGGGATGTGCGTTGACAAGCCCGGCGCGGGGCGATAGGATACGGCGGTTGCAGGGGCAGGAGTGCGACCGTGACCCGGAAAAAAGACTCGGTAGCCCTGTTCGAGGTGATCTCCAAGGCCCGCCCAGGCCGCCAGCAGCAGACGGGCATCGACGTGCCCAACTGGATGGGCCGAAAGGACGCCTCGGGCGACGCCGCGGGTGAATCGTCCGACCAGCGGGACGCCGAGGCCTCGGCGGCGGAGGCCGAACAAGGCGCCCCGTCCGGGGCGCCGTCGGCGCCATCGCGGTCGCCGGCCTTGCCGAAACGGGCGGCGACCCGGACCGGCGCCGCGCCGACGGGCTCGGCGGCGATGCCCGGTTCAGAGCCGACGCTGGCGCGGGTGGGCGATCGGATTCGCCTGTCGGTGACGGACGTGACGGCCGCTGTCGTCGCTGCCGGACTGGTGGGCCTGCTGGTGCTGGCGTTCCTGGTCGGGCGGTGGACCAAGGGCTCGGACGACGGACCCGCCGAGGCGGGACTGGCGCAGACGACGGACAAGGCCGACGACGCCGACGGCAAGACGGGCGATACGCAGAACGGCGGAGCGCAGACGCCGGTCCGACAGGCGGGAAAGTACTACCTGGTCATCCAGAACCTCGGCACGTATCGCCCGGACACGAGCGACGGACGCGACAAGGAGGAGGCTGCCCGGCGCATCAAGGCGTGGCTGGACGAGCGCGGGCTCGGCGCGACGTTGAACACGGGGCAGGCCGGCGGACGGAAGCAGTTGATCGTCTGGTCGACTCGGGCGTTCGACTCCCCCCGCGACGAGGCGGCGCTGAGCTTCGCCCGCGAGATACAGGAGCTGGGGCGGGAGTACCTGCGCTCCGGAGGCCGGTATAACTTCCTCCAAGAGCGGAACGGAGAGTTCGACCCGATGTTCCTGCGGGCTCGGTAGGGCTCGCGGGCCGACGCAAACGGAGATGACACCATGACGATGGATAGAACGCTGAAGATTCACGGGGGTCTGGCCGGTCGGCGCAACGTGATGAGCCGCGCCGAACGGATCGCGCACTTGAACGAGGAAGGCAAGTTCGACCCCGAGGCGGACAGCCCGCTGGGACTGCCCAAGACCCGCATCCGTCAGTCGCGTGCGGGCAAGAAGGCCAAGAAGGCCGCCGAAGAGCCCGTCGAGGCCGAGGGCGTCGAAGGCGCCGAGGGCGCAGAAGGCGCCGAGGGTGCGCAGGGCGCCTCCGAAGGCGAGTAGCCCCAAGCCAACCGCGTCGACCGGGCCGTCGCTCCACAGGGAGCAGCGGCCCGGCTGGTATCCGGATCATCCCATGCGCCCCAGCCACGAGATCGCCGAGCGGATGCGGCACATCGACGCCTCGGGGATTCGCAAGGTCTTCGACCTCGCCGCCCGGATGGAGCACCCGATCAACCTGTCCATCGGGCAGCCGGACTTCGACGTTCCCGCACCGGCCAAAGAAGCGGCCATCGCCGCCATCCGTCGCGGACAGAACAAGTACACGCAGACGCAGGGCACGGCTGCGCTGCGCCGCCGCGTCGCCTCCGCCTGTCGCGACGAGTTCGGCTGGGGCGAGGACCCGCCGGTGCTGGTGACTTCGGGGACCAGCGGCGGGCTCGTGCTGGCGATGCTGACGTTGGTCAACCCGGGCGACGAGGTGGTGTTCTTCGACCCGTACTTCGTGATGTACCGCCACCTGGTGCGCCTGGCCGGAGGCGTGCCCGTGACGGTCGAGACGTACCCGGATTTCCGCCCGGACGCGCAGAAGCTCGCCGAGGCGATCACCGACAAGACGCGGCTGGTGATCGTCAACTCCCCGTGCAACCCGACCGGCGCGGTCTACGGGGAAGCCGACCTGCGGGCGGTGGCCGAGGTCGCCGCCGAGCGCGACCTGCTGGTGATCTCCGACGAGATCTACGACTGCTTCTGCTACGATGCCGAGGTTCCGTTCTGCTCCATGGCGTCCGTGTACGACAACACGCTGCTGCTGCGCGGCTTTTCCAAGACGTACGCGATGACGGGCTGGCGCGTGGGTTGGTGCACTGGGCCCGCGGCGATCCTGGAGAAGATGACGATGCTCCAGCAGTACAGCTTCGTCTGCGCGCCGAGCATCGCCCAGGCGGGCGCGATCGTCGCGATGGACCAGGACGTGTCGGGGCACGTGGACGACTACCGGCGGAAGCGCGACATGGTCTGCGAGGCGCTGGGCGAGACGTTCGGGCTGGTCAAACCGGCCGGGGCGTTTTACGCGTTCGTGCCCGCCCCGGGCGGCGACGCGACGGCGTTCGTGACCCGCGCGATCGAGAAGAACGTGCTGGTGATTCCCGGGAGCGTCTTCTCCGCTCGCGACACGCACTTCCGCATCTCCTACGCCACGAGCGACGACGAGCTCGCCCGCGGACTCGATGTGCTCACGTCGCTTGCCTGAGCGGCGCCGGACGCGCCGTCGCGAGGGCGAACGGCGCCGGCGGCTTGCTGCACCAGCCCCCCGATCGTGCCGATGGTATTTCCGGAGGGCGAGAGGACCACGGTGCGCCACGCCGCGTCACAACCCGCCGCCGACGCCTACGCGCGCGGCGTGTCCCTGTACAAGCGGGGCGAGTACGCCCGGGCCCTGCAGGCCCTCCGCGCGGTCTCGGGCGGCGAGCTTCTCGGGCAGTTGGCGCGATACTATGCGGGGCTGTCCCATCGCGCCCTGGGCGCCGAGGCGACCGACGCCGGGCGGCTGGACGCCGCCGAGACGCACCTGCGCGCCGCGGCGGCGGCGCTGGGACGCAGCGCGGACCTCGCCGAGCACCTCGCGGCCGTCTACGCCCGTCGCGGGCGCCCCAATCACTGCGCCCGCAGCGCCGCCCAGGCCGTCGAGCTCAACGCCGACGACGTGTCGGCGTGGCGGCGCCTGGCGCAGGCACAGTGGCAGGCAGCACGCCGCGAGGAGGCGCGGATGACGCTGAGCTCGGCGCGACGCCGGCTGGGCGAACGGGCGCCGTTGCTGCTTCAGGAGGGGCTGTTCGACGCGGCCGAAGAGCGGTGGACCGCAGCGCGGCGGGCGCTGAGCGCCGCCGCCCGTCTGGCGCCGCAGCGTGCCGAGGTGCATTATTACCTGGGGCTGGTCGCGGCCGGAGCGGGGGACCCCGTCGAGGCGGGGGGGCACCTCCAGCGGGCGCTGGACCTGCGCCCCGGAGACATGGTGGTGGCGCACCAGCTATCGCTGGCGGCAGCGGCAGCGTCCGGGCAGGGACGCCGGGTGCGGGTTCGCCTTTCGCAGCCGTCGCGGCGCCCCGCCAACAGCGAGGTGACCGAGCTGGCGCGGTACGTCACCGACGAGCCGGAATTCCTCGACGCATGCCTGTCGCTGCCGGTCGGCGAAGCGGACGAAGAGCTGTTCGGCATGTTGGACGGCGTGCTTCAGGTCGCGATGAACGAGCACCGGGGCTATGCGGACTTGCACCACCGCCGCTCGCGGGTTCTGGCGCGGCTGGGGCGCAACGAAGAGGCGATCGAGCACGCGCGGGCGGCCGTGCGAATCAATCCGCAGTACGTGGCGGGCCTGGTGCACCTGGGTGAGCTGTACGAGCAGGCGGGCCGTCTGTACGACGCCGTCGATGCGCTGGAGCGGGCGGTCGCCTGCGGCGGGGACTGGGCGGACGTGCGCTGCCGCGCCGGGGAGCTCCGCGCCCGGTGCGGTGATCGCCGGGGCGCCGGTGCGCATTTCCGTCACGCGCTGGAGCTCAACGCGCACTACCGGCGAGCGGCGGAAGGGCTCCGCGCTGTGGCCGCGTGAACGGAGGACTGTGGTGAGCTACCTTCTGGAACTGCTGGGGCGCGGGCTGGATCACGAGATCGGCGAGGTGCTGGACCGATACTACTGGTCCCCGCCGACGCGCCCCGCAGCGGATCTGGAGCGGCTCGCCTGCGAGCACCCCGACCGCCCGGAGGTGCGTGTCCAGCTCGCCCTCTCGCAACTGCGCGCGGGGCGCACGGACGAGGCGATCGAGCACCTCAGCCAGGCATGTCGTCACAAGCCGGACGATCTGGCCGCACGCGTGGCGCTGGCCGCGGCGCACGTGGACGCGGGTCGGTGCGACAAGGCCCTGGACGAGCTGCGCACCGCGCTGCAGCTTCGCCCTGGGGAGGCGCCGCTGCTACTGGCGATGGGATTCTGCTGCGAACGGTTGGGACGTGCGAAGGACGCGGCAGAATACTTCCGCGACGCCCTGCATCGCGACGCCGAGCTGGATGCGGCGCGGGAGCGGCTGGCGGCGTTGTGCGTCCACCTCGATCGGATCGACGAGGCGATCGAGCAGTACCGCCTGCTGCGCCAGCGGCGGTGCGAGGATGTGACGGTCCGTACGGCGCTGGCGCACCTGTACCACCGCGCGGGGCGTTACGACGAGGCGGTCCTGGAGTTCGAGTCCGCCATCGCCATGGAGCCGGAGAACTGGGCGCTGGTGGACGACGAGGCGGAGTCGCTGGCGGCCGGCGGACAGATTCGCGAGGCCATCGAGCGCCTGCACGCGCTGCTCGAGCGCCAGGGCCCGTTCGCCGATCTTCACGTGCGCCTGGCGGATCTGTACGGTCAGCTCGGCGACGACGCCGGGGCGATGAGCCACTACCGCCAGGCGCTGGACCTTCAGCCACGGTACCTCGAGGCCACGGTGAAGATGGGCACGCAGCATCTCGTCAGCGGACGCTGGGAGGAGGCGGCCGAGGCGTTCGGCACCGCCTGCGAGCTGAACGACCGGGTGCTGACGCACTATGTGGGACGGGGCGTGGCGCAGCTCGCCGACGGGCGCCGCGCCGAGGCGATGGAAAGCTTCGACCTGGCGCACGCCGTCGAGCCCAACAGCACGATCCTGCTGGCGGAGATGGCGCGGCTGCAGCTCAAGTCAGCGCTGGCCGACGAGTACGCCGAGGCGTTCTCCGGGGGCGAGGCGATCCCGGTCGCCGAGGTGGACCTGGACAACGACGACCTGCTGG